>PWXJ01000009.1 GCA_003561965.1 PVC group bacterium | reverse complement strand
GTATCCCGGCCAGGGGTCGAGCCGGCAGACGTGCTTCCGGTAGTAGGCCATCATCGCTTCCTGGTAATCGGGGCCGAAGTCCCCGGTCTCCTCCCCCTTTTCCACCGCCCGGCGGACCGCCTCCGGCATCCGGGCCAGGAGCTTTCTCTGGTCGGCGGCCCAGCGGGGCGCGCTGAGCAGAGGCCCGGCCAGGACCAGGCTCTTCACGCCGGCGGGAGCGTTCCGGAGCAGATATTCCGCCGCCAGCATCGCCCCCCAGGAGTGCCCGAGGAGATGGACCTCGCCCAGCCCCAGGCTCTCCCGGACCGCGGCCAGTTCCCGGACGTAGTACTCCAGGGTGTAATTGCCGGGATCGTCGGGGCGGGAGGAACGGCCGCAGCCGAGTTGGTCGTAGAAGTAAACCGGACGCCGGCGGGCAAGTTCACTGACCTCCTCGGTCAGGCTCGGAATTCCCGGCCCGCCGTGGAGGACCAGGAGCGGGATCCCCGGCTTTCCCTCCCCGAAAACCGCGGTCCAGAGCTTTCCCCCCGGGCCTTGAATATATGTTTCTTTCATCATCCGACCGCCGCGCCCGGCCGGCGCGGGATTAAAATGTCAACATTCAATGACCGGCACCTTTTCTGAAGGCGAGGGTGTAGACGGTGAAGTTGAGGAGGAGGACGAAGGCGCCCGTCAGGTAATGGTGGGTCCGGGTCAGCCCGGCGGGAGAAATCAGGGGGCCGATGTAGTGGTCGATGAACCCACCCTGGTAAACGAGCGCGCCGCCCCGCTCCCTCAGCCAGTTCTCCAGCGGGGTCAGGGGGCAGACCCAGTTGCCGAAGGAGATCGCCGCCCCCCAGAGAAAGACCGGGACGTGGATCCAGGCCCAGCGGCGGTTCCGCCAGACCAGGAGGCCGCCCAGGGGTACAAAGAGGAGGAAGACGAGGTGGAGAAAGAAGACCAGCCGGGCGGCAATCAGGTAGATCATATCCGGATCCGGGTTATCCCCGGGGTTGTCAATTTTTGTTTTGCCCGGGGGAGGGTTTATGGCAAGATACCCGAACTCGGGCGGTGTTTTCAAATGTTTTCCCGAACTTGTTGCCCGCCGCCGGCTACGCTTAAATCACCGAGGGAGTCTGATGACCGAACAGCCAAACGATATCGATCTTCTGTCCATCAACACCATCCGCTTTCTCTCCGCCGACGCCGTCCAGAAGGCGAACTCCGGCCACCCGGGGATCTGTCTCGGGGCGGCCCCGATGGCCTACTGCCTCTGGAAACGCTTTCTGGAACACGACCCCGGGGACCCGGAGTGGTTCGACCGGGACCGCTTCGTCCTCTCGGCCGGCCACGGCTCGATGCTCCTCTACTCCCTGCTCCACCTCTTCGGCTACGACCTCCCCCTGGAGGAGATCAAGAACTTCCGGCAGTGGGGAAGCATCACCCCCGGGCACCCGGAGAACTTCCTCACCCCCGGGGTGGAGGCGACCACCGGCCCGCTGGGCCAGGGGCTGGCCAACGCGGTGGGGATGGCGATCGCCGAAGCCCACCTGGCCGCCCGCTACAACCGGCCCGGCCACCGGATCATCGATCACCACACCTACTCCCTGGCCGGCGACGGCTGTATGATGGAGGGGCTGAGCGCCGAGGCCTCCTCCCTGGCCGGGCACCTGAAGCTGGGGAAGCTGATCGTCCTCTACGACGACAACCTGATCTCCCTGGCCGGCTCGACCGGACTGGCCTTCAGCGAGGACGTCGAGGGACGCTACCGGGCTTACGGCTGGCAGGTGCTCCGGGTGGCCGACGGCAACGATCTCGAGGCGATCGAAGCGGCGATCTCCGCCGCCCGGAAGGAGACCGGGAAACCTTCGCTGATAATGGTCCGGACGGTGATCGGCTGCGGGGCGCCGGGGAAGGAGGGGTCGTACAAGGCCCACGGCTCGCCCCTGGGCCCGGAGGCGATCGCCGGGGCCAAGGCGGCGGCCGGCTGGCCGGCCGGGTCGGAGTTTCTCATCCCCCCGGAAGTGCTCGAGAATTGCCGCCGGGGTGACGGCCTCTCGTCCCGCTGGCGGGAGAGGTTCGAGGCCTACCGGAAGGAGCACCCCGGCCCGGCCGCCGAGCTGGAAAGGGCGATCGCCGGCGAGCTGCCGGAGGGCTGGGATGAAGGCCTTCCGGAGTTCTCCGCCGGCGACCCTCCCGCCGCCACCCGGGTGATCTCGGGGAAGGCGATGCAGGTCCTGGGAGAGAAGATCCCGGAACTGATCGGCGGTTCGGCCGACCTCAACCCCTCGACCAAGACCACCCTGGACGGCTCCGGCGACTTCCAGGCCCCCGAGGTCCCGGATGAAGGGCTGGAAGGCAAGGCGGGGGGCGAGTGGGGCTACTCGGGCAGGAACATCCACTTCGGGGTCCGGGAACACGCTATGGGCTCGATCGCGGTCGGGATGGCCCTCCACCGGGGGGTGATCCCCTACACCGCCACCTTTCTGGTCTTTGCCGACTACGAGCGGCCGGCAATCCGGATGGCGGCCCTCTCCCGGCAGAGGGTGATCTTCATCTTCACCCACGACTCGATCGGGGTCGGGGAGGACGGGCCCACC
>PWXJ01000076.1 GCA_003561965.1 PVC group bacterium | reverse complement strand
CATCAGACCCCAGAGCGGCTGCTTGACGGCGATCCAAATTCCTACTGGCACGTCGACCTAGACCTGGTGGGTGAGCCGGCCTGGGTGACGGTGGACTTCGGAGAGGGCCGCGAACCGGCCGTTCGGGCTCTGGCCGCCCTGCCCCGTGAGGATATCCCCCGGCAGTTCTTCCGGACCGCCCGGCTGCAGGTAAGCGATGACGGCGAGACCTGGGAGAACCTCGCCGGCATCCCGGCCCGGGAGACCCCGTCACGGGCTGCCTGGCGACGATGGGAGTTCGAAAATGACCGGACCTTCCGGTACTACCGACTGCTGATCACCGATGGCCACGAGGGGGGGAGGTTCTACTCGATGGCGGGGCTGGCCTTGTTTGAGTTATCTCTCTTACCGGCTGACAACCGTCACCGGGATTATTCTTACGGGGAAACCACCCGGGGCCGGGCGGCGATAACTTGAAGACTGGATTCTCCAGATTCGACCGGGTCGCGGCGGGGCTGATCGCGGTCCTGGGAGTCGTCCTCTTCCTGGTCTGGTGGCGGTTCCCCTATTTCAAGTCCTTCGCCCAGGGGGACCCCTACCTCGACGCCAACCAGTACCTGCCGGGGCGGAACTTCGCCGAGCGCGGATTTCTCTCCGAGTACCTCCTTGCCCAGTACGCCACCGGGCCGGAGGAGGCCTACCCCCTCTGGTACACCCACAACCCCTCGCTCTCCGAGATTCTCAGCGGGGTTTACTACCGGCTGGGGCTGCGGGACATCTCCCAGCAGCGGGTGGCGGCCATCCTCTGGAACCTGCTGGCGGCCGGGTTCTTCTACCTCCTGATCAAGCGGCTGGCCACCCCCCTGGCGGCAGTGCTGGCCCTGGCGGTCTTCGTCTCCAACCCGGTCTACGTCGCCTGGGGGGACAACCTCTTCGTCAACCACCAGTGGGCCTTCGCCTTTATGGCGATGTACTTCTTTCTCCGGGCGAACCGGGATGGGGAACCTTCCGACCGACCGCGGGCGGGAGTTTATACCGCCCTCTCCGCCCTGTTTTTCTTCCTGCTCTGTTACTCAAACTACGAGTACGTGCCTTTCGTCTTCATTTTCTTCGCCGGGGTGAAACTGTTGAAGATCCGGGAGGTGCCCTGGCCCCGGGTCGGCCTTCTGCTGGGGGCGGGGCTGGCCGCGGTGGCCCTCCACCAGTTCTGCGTGATCCTGGCGGTGGGGACCGACCTCTGGATCCTGGACAAGGCCGAGTCCATCCTCCACCGGACCGGGATGGGGGTCACCCCGTTGATGGAGATCTACCGCCGGGCCCCGATCCTGATGTGGGAGGAGCACACCCGCCTCCACGGGAGCTACGGGCTGACCTCCTTCTGGAAGAACTTCTACCTCCACCTGGAAAACTTCTTCGGCTGGGGCTGGGGACCCCTCCTGGCCGCCGCGGTGGTCTTCGGCCGCTTTATCCTTCCCGGCGGCGGCCCGGGCCGGAAAAAGATCCGCCGGTCCCTCCTCCTCCTCTTCGGGGCCTCGGTCTTCTGGTTCCTGGCCTTCGTCCAGCACACCGCCGACCACCAGTGGGGATCCACCGTCCTGCTCTTCGGGCCCTTCGCGGCGTTCCTTTACGGGACCGCCCTGGCCGGGATCTTCGACAACCTTTTCCTCGGAAAAGGGGCATTCGCCAAAATCGTCGGGGGGATTTTGGCCGCGGGGATACTGGGCGGCCTGGCGGCGGGCAGGATATCCACCAATCGTCCGCTGGAAGAATATCCCGGGATCAGGACGCTGCGGCGATCCCGGGGCGTCCATTTCGTGACCAGCGCCATCCCCAGCATACTCTCCGCCCACACCGGGGTCCCCGCCGGCTGGATGGCCGGCCGCCACCCGGCCCTGATGTTCAGCCACGCCCGCTACCTGGTCAACCCGGACTACGAGATCCCGGACCGGCCCACCCACTTCTTCTCGCCCCATCACCCGGAGCATCCCGGTTTCGCCCCCTTCTTCGACGACTGGTTCTCCGCCCGCTTCGAGGTCAGCGAGGAGGGGAAGGGTTATACGATCTACGACCTCTCGGAGCCGCTGCGGCCGGGAGAACCGGAATACATCGAACGCGGCCGGTTGCGGGAAATTCTTTACCGGCTGCCCCGGGCCCGGCCGGCCCGGTTCCCCGGCCCCCGGCCGCGCCTCTACCACCGGGAGACCCCGCCGGCCGGCGAGGAGAGGATCGCCGCCGCCGTGGTCAATTTCCTGATCCGCTTAACCGGGATTACTCTCGAGGAGGCAACGGAGAAAGACCCCGTCCCGGTCCGGCCGGTGACCGGCAACCTCCTCTCCCCCCCCGCGACCCTCTCCGCCAGTTCCCAGACCGGTGAGCGGCCGCCGGAATCCCTCCTCCGGAGGAGGCCGGACGGTTACTGGCACGTCGACGAGGAGAAGATCGGCCAGACGGCCTGGGTGGCGGCCGATCTCGGCCCGGGGAGGGAGGCGGCGGTCAACCTGATCCGGACCCTGCCCCGGCGGGATATCCCCCGGCAGTCGTTCCGGACCGCCGTCTTCCAGGGGAGCCCGGACGGCGGGGAGTGGCGGGATATCGCCGCCGTGAT
>PWXJ01000103.1 GCA_003561965.1 PVC group bacterium | reverse complement strand
CCAGTCCGGCTACGGGAATGAAATTCCGCTTGATAACGTTGAATATATCCAAGAGTTTACGTTCTTGCAACCTGGAGTTGCAATCAATCTCTCCCCAAATAGATTGCCGAAGTTTTGCCCGGCTGTTATTATCCTCCGGTTATGAGCGCTCGCGGAACGGAAAATCTCACCCGGGATAACCCCCGGTCATCCCCCGGAAACCGGGGAAAGACGACGCTCTATTTCTTTCTCCTCTTCGCCGGGCTCTTTCTCCTCTACCGGCCGGCCTTCCAAAACCCGCCCCGGAGCGATTACTGGTCGGCCTTTTACGTCTTCCAGCAGCTGGAAGCCTCCGCCCCGCCCCCGGCCTGGGTCGGGGTGCTGACTTTCGACCTCTGGCAGCAGGGGACCTACCGCCCCCTCTCCCACCTCGTCCCCTACCTCCAGCACCGCCTCTTCAGCCCCGAATTCATCTGGAACCATATCACCAACTTCGCCGGCTACTGCCTGAGCATCCTGCTCCTCTACCTGCTGGCGGTCAGGCTCTCGCTCGACCGCTGGCTGACCGCCGCGTTCCTGACCGTCTTCGCCTTTCTCTACTCCCATTCCGACACCCTGACCTGGACCTTCCAGCTCTTCACCATCCTCGGCCTCTGCTGCTTTCTGGTCGGTTTCATTCTCTACCTCGACTACCTGAAATCCCGGCGGGGTATCCTCCTGCTGCCGGTCGGGGCTCTCTTCCTGTTCGGGATGCTGACTTCCGAGGCCTTCGCCCTCTGGCCCCTGGCGATCTTCATCCTGCCCTTCGCCCTTCCCTCCCGGCCGCGCCGTAACCTCCAACTTCAAGACGTGACCCCGCTGCTGGCGTACCTGTTTTACCTCGGCGGATGGTTTTTTCACCGGGGGACGACCGGGGACTTTCCCGCCCCGACCGCCGGGCTGGTCGGAACCGGATTTCTCCTGGTTTTCTTCAACCTGGTTTACAACGGGATCGCGGACGCCCTTTGGCCGGGACTGGCCCGGCCGGTCTTCTTCGACGACAATATGAACCTGGGCGGCTGGCTCCTCGACCTGGGTGGGAACCTGGAACCCGTGGCTTCCTGGACCGGGGGGGCGGTACTGCTCCTGCTGGCCCTCGGGACCTGGCTGCTGGTCAGAAATAAACGGCACCGGCTGCTCGCCCTGCTTGCCTTCTTCTTCTTCCTCTACCTGGCCAACTTCTTCACCGTCGCCACCGCCCGCCTGACCACCAACCGGGCCCTCTACCCCCTCTCCCAGTTCCGCTACCAGTACATCCCCAACGCCCTGCTCGCCCTGATGCTGACGGCCGCCGTCGGCGGCCTCTGCCGCCCCCGGTTGCGGGGGAAGGTAATTATCGTCTTGATCCTGGCGCCGGTCCTGGCCTTTAATGTTGCCCTCTCCCGACAACAGGTCGCCGAGCTGGGAGTGCGGCTCCGGCCGCTGGGGACGATGCTGGAAAATATCCGCCGGGGCCTGGACGAGGGAACGATCGGCGAGGATAACCGGCTCTACATTGCCCCGGGGGTCCCCGAGCGGGTGCCCTCGCCGGGCTGGAACCGATCGATGGGCCGGTTTATGGAGGGGAATTTCCACTGGTTCTTCCCCGCCCGGGAGATGGGGAAGTTCACCCTGAACCCGGCCGAGGCGGCATGGATCATCCACGCGGATAGTTTTCCCGGAATTGAACCGGTCTCTAGACAATGACCGCCGGAAATTTAAAAATCTTCCCGCCGGTCTTCTTCCTGCTCCTCTTCGCCGCCCTGCTCCTGCTTTACTATCCCACCTTCAACAACCCGCCCCGGAGCGATTACTGGACGGCCTATTACCACTTTCACCAGGTGGCCGCTTCCCCCGAACCGCTGGCCTGGCTCTCGCTCTGCAATTACGACCCCTGGCAGCACGGGACCTTCCGGCCGGTCTCCCATCTCATCCTCTACCTCCAGTTCCGGCTCTTCAACCCCTGGTTCACCGGCAACCGGCTGACCAATTTCTCCCTCTACCTGGCGACCATCCTCCTCCTCTTCCTGCTGGCCCGGCAGTTGGGACTCGATACCGTCCTGACGGCCGCCTTTCTCGGGGTTTACGCCTTTCTCTACTCCCATTTCGACATCGTCACCTGGACCTTCCAGGTCTACACCACCTCCAGTTTCTGCGCCTTCCTGCTCGGATTCATCCTCTATATCAGGTTCGTCCGGACCGGCAGGAGCCGCTTCCTGCCGCTCACGGGAGCGCTATTTCTTTACGCGATGTTATCCGCGGAAGCCTACACCCTCTGGCCCCTGGCCGTCCTGATTCCGGGGTTGGGGGCCCGGCGGCTCTTCCCGGAACCGCCGCCGCCCCGGAAGAGACTGCTCAAGCGCAGCGGAACGATGCTGGCTTCAGTTTACCTCCTCTACGGAGTCGTTTTCATCCTCACCCGGACCGCGGCAACCGTCACCGGTCCCCTCCCCCGCCCGTCCCCGGCCCTGGCGGCGACCGCCGCCGCGGGGATATTCTTCAACCTGGCCTACACCGGCACCCTGGTTAATCTATTTCCTTTCGTCACCGAGCCGACCGTCTTCAAGGACAACATCGATATGGGCGGCCTGCTGGTCCGGT
>PWXJ01000075.1 GCA_003561965.1 PVC group bacterium | reverse complement strand
TGGCCGACCGGGTCGGGCGGGAGTCCGGAGACCGGGGGCCGCTGCTGGATATGATCCGGCGGAGCCGGACGGAACGGATCCTGCGGGAGACGGGTTACGAGATAGCGGCGTTTTCTTCCGGTTATTCGGGTACGGAGATGCCCTCGGCGGACGTTTATCTCCAGCCCCCGGGGGGCTTGACCGAGTTTCAGCAGAACCTGATCAACTTCACCCCCCTGCCGGCCCTGCTCCAGCGCTGGACAAGGATATCGCCGCACGAACTTCACCGCCGGCGAGTGCTTTACGCTTTCGACAAGCTTCCCGACCTGGCCGGCCGCGCCGCTCCGGTATTCGTCTTCGCCCACGTGGTCGCGCCCCATCCGCCTTTTGTTTTCGACGCCGAAGGCGAAGCAGTCGAGATCCACGAGCCGTTCTCCTTCGCCGATGGGGACCACTATATGAGATGGTACCGCTCCACCCCGCTGGAGTATCGCCGCCGCTACAATGACCAGCTGACCTACATCAACCGGCTGTTGAAGCGGGCGATCGACGGGATACTGGAATCATCCGGAGGCGAGGCGGTGATCATCCTCCAGTCGGATCACGGCCCGGGGTCGATGTTCTCCTACGATTCCCTGGAGAGGACCAACCTCCGGGAGAGGTTCGGCATCCTCAACGCCTACCACTTTCCCGGGGGATACGATGGGACCGGTCTCCATCCCGCCATTTCCCCGGTCAACAGCTTCCGGGTGGTCTTCAACCGCTTTTTCTCCCGGGAATACGAACTCCTGCCCGACAGATCATACTTCGTGACCATCGCCCGGCCCTATTATTATACCCCGGTGGATATACCTTGATGGTCGGACAATCGGGGTCCGGGGTTGGGCCGGGTGGGGAAAATCAGCGGCTGGATTTTCCCGGGGCGAAGAGATTGGCCAGAAGAAGCAGGACCCGCGGGAAGTGGAGGAAGGCGTTGGTCTGGGCGCAGGACCAGGAGCAGTGGCAGTTCTCCCTGATCTCTCGGTAGTTGTTGAAGTAGTCCCGGGCCGGCTTTACCTGGAGGACCCGGCGGATATCGTAGCCGTGGTCGCGGAGGTTTCCGAACCCGGCCCGGTCCGGTTCGCAGGGGGAGAGGTTTCCGTTCTCCCTCAATACCAGGATTGACCTCCCCGCCCGGCAGTGCCTTCCCAGGTTCTTATTGTCTTCCCAGTGTTCGATCCGCCTCTCCTTGGCCCGGTGGAAGGCGGCCGAGAACCGGGTGAAGAGATCGCCGGAGCGGGCGCGGTTGAGCCCGTCGACGGTTCCTTCCAGCCGGCGGTAGAGTTCCCGGTCATCTCCCTTGACCAGGGATCGATAGGTCTCGTCGACGCAGGGGGTGAGGATCAGCCGGTGAAAGAAGAACTTCTCGATCCATTTCCGGTAGAACTCTTCCAGGCGGTTGCGGTTGTACGGGGAGAAGACGGTGACGATCTGGACGTTCAGCCGGGGGTGGATCGCGGTAAGTATTTCCAGCCGCCGGCTGGTCTCTTCCGCCAGTTTGAAGAGGCCGGGGCGGGCCCGGAGCCGGTCGTGGAGTTCGGGGGGGCCGTCCACCGAGAGCTGGAGCGCCAGCCGGGTCCGGGGGAATTCCCGGCAGAAGGTATCGACCACCCGGGCCGTCTCCTCGGGTAGGCTGCCGTTGGTCGGGATCTCGATCAGCTTCGGCCGGTTGTTAACGGCGAAAGTTCGCAGAATGCTTTCCAGGTCCTCCCTGAGGAAGGGCTCCCCGCCGGAGATCGAGAGATCGGTCAGGGGGCCGTAGAGCCGGGAAAATCGCTCGATCTCCTCCAGGGTCAGCTCCCCTTCCGGACGGGGGTTTTCAACCCGGTCCCGGTAGAAGCAGAACCGGCAGCGGCAGTTGCAGCGGGCGGTGACGAAGAAGATCAGGAAACGGGGGATCTTCGGTAATCGGGAAAACGGGTTATGGCGCATAGTCACTTCCCGGGGAACGTTAACTTTTTCCGGATCGTCTCCGCCACGGGGGCGGCCGATCTTCTGGTCAACAGGCCGTAAACCAGACCGGAATAAAATCCCCCGCCGGCCGCCAGGTAAGAGATCAAGGTCAGAGGGGGAATCAGAAGGAAATACGGGGATCTTCGGCTGATCCCGGCCCTGGCTTCCAGGAAGTAAGCCAGGGCCAGGTAGGCCGCCGCGGCTCCGGCCAGCCAGCGGAGAGAGAAGAGCAGAACCAGGCCCAGCACGGCCCCGGAAAGGAGAAAGAGAGCCAGGAAACACGGGTCCGGCCCGAAGACGAAGGGGTAATGGACGAATACCTTGGCCTGGTGAAACTTCTCGTACCAGATCCAGCGGTAGTAGGGGAGGGGGAATCTGCCCCGGCGGTGGGCGATCCTCAAGCCGGGGTGGTTAGTCATCACCACCCCCGCCCTCCGGGCCGACCAGCAGAAGAGGGTGTCGTCGATCCTCCAGTCTCCGATCTCGTCGAACCCGCCGAGGTCCGACCAGATTTCTTTGGTCAGGACGCAGTTGCAGAACTCGACGTTCTTCGCCGAGACCGGTTTTCTGGTCAGGGTCCGGTGGCTGGAACGGAACGGGGAGAGGATTGAGTTGGTCAGTTCCGCCGAGA
>PWXJ01000163.1 GCA_003561965.1 PVC group bacterium | reverse complement strand
GTGAGCGGTTCCCCCATCCGGGGGATGTGGAAGTTGATGTCGGGGAGTTCCCTCCGGTAGTAGGCCCCCAGGAGGTGGATGACGTGGGGGTCGGCGTGGACGATCAGGACGTCTTTCAATCCCTCGATTTCGGCGAGGAAATCCCGGATCTGGTCCGGTCGGGCGTGGCCGCTGAAGGAGCTCATATTCCGGACCTCGGCCCGGACCGGGTAGGGCCGGCCGTCGATGGTTATCGTGGCGGTCCCCGGCTGCTGCCGGGCGATATTGGCCCGGGGAACCGTCCGGCGACCGGTCTCGGTCCGGAGCAGAACCGCGGCCACGTTCTCCTGTTCCACCACCCCGCTGAGGACGGTTCCGTCCCTGAGGACCAGCTCTTCGGTCCGGCCCAGGCGGGTCAACCTTCCCCCGACCGTGTTCGGGGCCTGGTAGCCGACGAAGACGAAAACCGTCCGGGGATCGCCGACCCAGCGCTTGACGAATTCCTTGGCGTGGCCGGCGTCGGCCATCCCCGAGGAGCAGGAGGCGATCTCCCCGTAGCCGACGTCGTCGTCGCCCCGGGCCGGGACCACCCAGATGTCGTCGAAGGGGCCTTCCCGCCGGTAATTGTCGGCGAAGAAGGTCGCGAACCGCGGCTGACGGAACTCTTCGGCGTAGATCCGGTTGATCTCCTCGATGCTCGGACTGAAGACCTTGACCTTCTGGCCCTCGGGGATATGGCCCTCCTTGATCCCCAGGGAGATGTCGTGGATGACCTGCTGGGCCCGGTCGAGGACGAATGAGGGGATGATCACCCGTTTCCCTTCCCGGACCTTCTCCCCGACGAACTTCCGGAAAGCTTCCCGGGGGTCGATCTCCCGCTCCACCGGGGTGTAAGTTCCCTCGATGATCGCCCAGGTGGCCCGGTCGACCTGCTCCTGGCCGGCCAGGAAGGGGGAGAAGCCGCTCCCCATATCCCCGGTGTAGAGAAGAGAACTCCCCGTCACCGGATTGGAGATCCGGGCCATCAGCGACCCGGGGAGGTGGGGGGTCTGGAAGAAATCGGCGGTCAGGCGGGGGGTGATCCGGTAGCTCCGCCCCGGCCAGACCACCTCGACCATCTCCAGGATCTCGTCGATCTCCAGTTCCGCGCAGGTCCGGCAGAGATAGAACCCCCGGTCTTCCAGTTCGTTCCGGGAGCAGGAAATGCCGGCCCGGCTCTTGATCTGCTCCCCCCAGCGGCACTCCGGATGGATATGGACCGAGGTTGATTTTCCCTGTCTCCGGTTCCGGCGGTGGGAGTCCCGGGAATAGTGGAACCTCTCCCGGCCCAGGTCGGACTGCCGGGCCGACATCCCCAGCATCACCGGCATCAGTTCCCGGGTGGGGAGCGAGCAGTAGATCTTCCCCCGGAAGCCCTTCTTCACCAGTTCCAGGATCCGGCCGGAATGGTCGATGTGGATATGGCTGAGAATGATCGCCGGGATCCGGCCCAGCTGTTCGGCGGGAAAGTCGGGGGCTCCTTCCCCGTCCCCGGCAAAGAACTGGCCGGCGTCCAGGATCAGCAGGTCCCCGTCGAAGTCGACCAGGTGGAGGGAGCCGCTGACCACCCGGCCGGCGCCGTAACTGGTGTATTCCAGGGTCGAGGCCGGGGCCGCCGCCCCCGCCCCGGCCGCCAGAAGAAGGATCGGGATAATTATCCCTAACCGGAAATACCTTCGGAAAATATTCATCCTGGAGCCGCTCCCTGATAGTCGAGGTTGATCGATTGTCTTCAATATACCACGGTTTTCTCCCCCCGGCAAAGGATAGCCCGGCGTCCGGGAAGTCGACCGGGAAAAATTAATTCTTTCCGCTTTCTTGACAAAGTGACGGGGGTTGCCCTATTATGCCCTCGTTTCAGAGCCGGGCGATTAGCTCAGCGGGAGAGCACCTGGATCACAACCAGGGGGTCACTGGTTCAATCCCAGTATCGCCCATAGTCGCGACCACCGAGGGAACCCGATAGATGAGAGAAGAGATCAGAGCCCTGCTGGAAATCCAGGAACTGGATATGGAGATCCGGGAGCTTCAGGCCCGTTCCCGGGAGATCAGCGGGGAACTGGAAGCCCTCCGCGGGGAGATCGCCAGGGACGAGCGGATTATCCGGGAAGAGAAGGAGAAGGAGATGTCCTCCCGGGTCCGGAGCAAGGAGCTGGAACTGGAAGTCGAGGACAAGAAGAACCGGATCGAGAAGTACCAGTCCCAGCTCTTTAAGATCAAGAACAACAAGGAATACACCGCGCTCCTCCACGAGATCGAGGGCCTGAAGGCGGACATCCGGATGACCGAGGACCGGATCCTCGAGTTTATGGAGGAGGGGGAGGGGGAGAAGAACCGGATGGATGACGCCGAGGCCGACCTGGAACGGGTTCGGGCCCGGTTCCGCCAACGGGAAGAAGAGGCCCGGAAGGAACTGGCCGCCCTGGAGAGCCGGATCGACGCCAGACGCCGGCAACGGGAGGGGAAGGCGGAGGCTGTCGACCCGGAGATCCGGGAGAGGTACGAGATCATCTTCTCCCGGAAGCCCGACCGGGCGGTGGCGGCCGTCCATCACAGCTCCTGTACCGGCTGCAATATAGAGCTGACCGCCC
>PWXJ01000130.1 GCA_003561965.1 PVC group bacterium | reverse complement strand
CTGGTCGACCGGGACCGGCGGCGGCGGATCGAGCGCCACCACACCGCCACCCACCTCCTCCAGCAGGCCCTGCGGGAGGTCGTCGGGGAGCACATCGGGCAGGCCGGGTCGTTCGTCGGCCCGGATTACTTCCGCTTCGATTTCTCCCACTTCGAGGGGCTCAAGCCGGGAGATCTCGCCCGGATCGAGGCCCGGGTCAACGAGATGATCCGGGAGGACTGGCCGGTCAATGTCTTCCACCTCTCCCTGGCCGCGGCCAAGCAGCAGGGCGCCCTGGCCTTCTTCGGGGAGAAGTACGGCGAAAAAGTCCGGATGATCGAAGTCGGGGGGTTGAGCCGGGAACTCTGCGGCGGCACCCACGTCCGGAGGACCGGGGAGATAGGTCTCTTCCTCCTCCTCTCCGAGTGTTCGGTCGCCTCCGGGGTGCGGAGGATCGAGGCGGTCTGCGGCGACCGGGCCTTTGACCGGACGGCCGGCGACCGGAAGATCCTCCGGGCGGCCTGCGAACCCCTGAAGATCTCCCCGGAGGAACTCCCCGCCCGGCTGGAGAAGATGGCCGGAAGGATCAAGGACCTGGAGAACGAGATCAAGGGATTGAAGAAGCAACAGGCCGCCGGCAGCCTGGGAGATATCATCGACCTGGCCCAGACGGTCGAGGGGGTGAAAGTCCTGGCCGCCGATATCGGGGAAGCCGGGATGGAGACCCTCCGCTCCCTGGCCGACGAGGTCAAGGGGCGGCTGGGCTCGGGGATCGCCGTCCTGGCCGGCGCGGAGGGGGGCAAGGCCTGCCTGGTCGCCGCCGTCACCCCCGACCTGGTCAAAACCGGCCACCACGCCGGAAACATAGTCAAAGAGGTGGCCCGGCTGATCGGCGGCAGCGGCGGCGGACGCCCCGACCTGGCCCAGGCCGGCGGCAAGTCCCCCGAAAAGATCAAGGAGGCCCTGTCCGCCGTGCCGGGGATAGTGAAGAAGCTGAGTATGGGCAGTGGGCGGTAGGCAGTGGAGAGTGGTATTCAATCAGGGGAATCAGTGTAATCAGTGGATAAAAAAGGGGGCGAGGCGGGGGTCTTCATAAAAGCTTGGTGCAAATTCGTGGTTAACCCCGCCCCCGAGATCTCGGTTTTGATGCCGGCCTTCAACGAGGGCCGGCATATTTTTGTCAACATCCGGGAGACCCGGGAGGCGGTCTCCGGACTGGCCGGCAGCTTCGAGATCGTGGTGGTGGACGACGGCAGCCGCGACGACACCGGGGCGGAGACCGCCCGGGCGGTTCGGGAGTTCCCCGAGATCAGGGTACTGACCTCACCCGAGAACCGGGGCAAGGGCTGGGCCCTGAAAAAGGCCTTCGGGGAGTGCCGGGGGGAGCTGATCTTCTTCCTCGACTCCGACCTCGACATCCACCCCCGCCAGTTCTCCACCCTCCTCAAGATCCAGAAGCGCTCCGGCGCCGCCGCCGTGATCGGCTCCAAGCGCCACCCGGAATCCACCCTGAACTACCCGGCGGCCCGCCGCCTGGTCTCGGCGGCCTACTTTTTCCTGGTCAAGCTCCTCTTCGGCCTGCCGCTCCGGGACACCCAGACCGGGATCAAGCTCTTCCGACGGAAAGCCTTGAACGCCGTCCTCCCCCGGCTCCTGGTCAAGCGCTACGCCTTCGACCTCGAACTCCTGACCAACCTCCACCACCGGGGTTTCACGATCGCCGAGGCCCCGATCGTGGTCGACTACAAGGGAAAATTCGGGAAGATCGGAGTCGGCTCAATCTGGACCATACTGATCGACACCCTGGCCGTCTTCTACCGGCTGAAGATCCTCAAGTACTACGACCGCCCGATCCCGAAGTGGGATAGGACTCCCCGGGTCTCGATCCTGATCGCCTTCTCCAAACCCGGCCCCTATCTCGAACAGTGCCTGGAAAAGATCGGCGAACTCGATTACCCCGATTACGAGGTCATCCTCCTTCCCGACCGGGAGATGGAGCAGCCGGACGGCCCGGTCCGGGTCATCCCCACCGGCCCGGTCGGACCGCCCATCAAGCGGGATCTCGGGGCGGCCAAAGCGGACGGCGAAATCCTGGCCTTCATCGACGACGACGCCTATCCCCAGGAGGACTGGCTGAAGGCAGCCGTCCCGCACTTCGGCAACCCGGCCGTCGCGGCGATCGGCGGACCCGCCTCCACCGCTCCCGAAGACGGGATCAGGGAGCGGGCCGGAGGAAGGGTGCTCTCGGGCTGGATGGTCGGCGGTGTCCACGTCTATCGCCATATCCCGAAGATGCTCCGGGAGGTGGACGATTACCCGACCTGCAACCTATTGGTCCGGAAGTCAAGCTTCGAGAGGGCAGGCGGGTTCGACACCCCCTACTGGCCGGGGGAGGACACCGTCCTCTGCTGGAAGCTCACCCATCAGACGAGAGGAAAGATCATCTACGACCCCGACGTCCAGGTCTTCCACCACCGCCGTCCCCTCTTCCGGAAGCACTGGAGGCAGATCGGAAACTACGGTCTCCACCGGGGCTACTTCGTCAAGAAGTTCCCGGCCACCTCCCGCCGCCCGAATTACTTCCTCCCCTCACTCTGGACGCTCTTCCTCCTCCTCGGCTGGTTCCCTCTCCTCCTGATCCCCGGGGGGATCAA
Organism: PVC group bacterium; assembly: GCA_003561965.1. GTDB lineage: Bacteria > Auribacterota > Erginobacteria > Erginobacterales > Erginobacteraceae > Erginobacter. The sequence goes on along the minus strand of PWXJ01000130.1, from coordinate 11 downwards.
ATTCTACCTGG
>PWXJ01000006.1 GCA_003561965.1 PVC group bacterium | reverse complement strand
CGGCTGGCGGAAGGGATTTCACCACCGGCCTCCCTGGTCAAGGTCACCGTCTGGGAGACCGGCGACTGCTGGGCCAGCTACGGCCCGGACTAACCGAAAGGAGCGACTGATGACAAAGTTAGCGAGCCTGGTTCTGGTGTTATTCTGCCTGGTTTTCCCGGGGCGGGCGGTATTTCCGGAGGCGGTCGAAACGCCCGCCGCCGGGGAAGAACCCGCGGAGGAACCCGCTCCGGAGCCGGAGTCCGAACCGGCGGACGAAGCCGAGATCGCCCGGCTGATCGAGGGCCTGAAAGGCTGGGACCGGGACCGGGTCGCGGCCAACGCCGACACCCTGGCCGAGATCGGGCAGCCGGCGGTCCCCGCCCTGATCGAGGCGTTGAAAGACGAGGACGCCGGGGTCCGTTCCAACGCCGCCCGGGTCCTGGGCCGGATCGAGGCCGAGGAGGCGGCCGGCCCCCTGGGCGAGCTTCTCAACGACCATCAGCACTGGGTGGTCCAGAACGCCGTCTATGCCCTGGGACATATCGGGACCCCGGAGGCGGTGGAATATTTAAAGCAGGCCCTCACCCATTACCGGGGCCGGGTCGCCGAGGCTGCCCTCTGGGGGCTCGACGAACTGATGGAAAAGTCGGCCATCCCCGAGATCAGCGACCTGATGGTCGCGTCCTCCGACCAGTACGTCCGCTGGCGGGCGATGACGGTTATAAGATCGCTGGACGAAGGCCGGGAGATCGAATTCCTGATCAAGACCCTCAACGACCAGGAGGCCGACCCCAACCGGAGGCGCAACGCCGCCGTGATGCTGGGATCCCTGGAGGTCGGGGAAGCGGTCCCCCACCTGGTCAAAGCCCTGGAGGACGAGGACGCCGGGCTCCGCTGGCGGGCGGTCGAAGCCCTGGGGAATATCGGGGATCCGAAGGTCCGGCCGGCGGTTGAAGCCAGACTGGCCGATCCCGACCGCGATGTCCGCCTCTACGCGATCGGCACCCTGGGCGTCCTCGGTTCGGAAGAAAGCGTCAAACCGCTGCGGCCGCTGCTCGATGACGCCAACGGCAAGATCCGGACGAACGCCATCCGCTCCCTCTGGACGATCGGAGGCGATGACGCCGCCGCCGCGCTCCAGCAGGCGCTCGCCGACCGGGAACACCACCTGCGGGCGATGGCGGTCGAAGCCCTGACCGAACTGCGGGCGGAAGGGGCGGCGGGCGAGATCAAGGCCCTGGCCGGGGATTCCTCGCCGGCGGTCCGCTCGGCGGTTATGAAATCGCTGGGCACGCTCTCCCCCGACTCCGCCCGGGAAGTTCTGGATAAGGGAACGGCCGACGACAACGAGTGGGTCCGGTACGAGGCCCGGCGGTCCCTGGAAAGGCTGAAAGAGGGGGAGTGAGAATTTTCAGAAAAAATTTCCTTGCCCCGATCGGGGGGATCTGTTATATTGGCTCCACGCTTGAGGTAAGCGTGTTTTTATGTAACCGTCGAGGAAAGCCGCAAAGTTACGGATAACTTTGTGGTTTTTTTTCGACAATCATCAGCAAAGGAGGAGCAGCTGAGTGAAAGGGAAAGTCAAGTGGTTCAATGACCGGAAAGGTTACGGTTTCATCGAAAAAGATGACGGCCAGGGCGATGTCTTCGTCCATCATACCGCCATCAACACCGAGGGGTTCCGGACCCTGGCCGAAGGACAGGAAGTCGAGTTCGAGGTCATCCAGGACCAGCGGGGCGAGAAGGCGATCAACGTCAGCCCGGTTTAATCCCCGCTTAACCTTCCGGCAGAGTTAAACCTGTCGAAAGCTGAAAGCGGGAGGTCGCGAATTTATTCGTTGACCTCCCGCTTTTTTTATTTTACAAATCAAGTCATACCGTTTTTATCTATTCAGGAACGACGGATATTTCCGGGCCAACCAAGGAGGTTTTGGATGAAGGACGAATGGCAGGTCGAGATTGAGAAGATGCTCCAACCGATCGACACCCTGGGCCCGGTGGTCTGGGATACCACCTATCTGCTGAAGAAAACCGGGGCCTTCACCTACACCGAGGGCTATTTCAATCCCCCGGGCCGATTTTACGGGAAGATCATCAACTACCCCGACCCCGACGGGGAGATAATGATCCACGGCCGGCCTTATTCCAGCATCACCAAGACTTACGTCGACGGGGAACAGGTCCTGATCCCCCACGACAAGCAGATCGAGCACCACTACGTGATCGACCCCTCCCTGAAACCCCCGGCGGAGAAACCGGTCATCACCGAGTTCCACGTCCTCTTCGACCTGGAGGACTTCGACGGCTGGTTCAACGACAAGCTCTCGATGGCCCGGATCAGCGTCAAGTACCCCCAGATCGGCAGGAACATCGAGGAAGTGAGCAAGCTGCTGTCGGTCCCGATGGAGCGGCTGGGGGTGACCGGATCGCTCTCCTACGGCCGGATGGAGGACGACGAGGATATCGACCTGGTCTTCTTCGGTTCCCCGGAGGAGAATATGGAGGTGGCGAAGAAGATCTGGGCGATGACCTACAGCGACCCGGCCCGGAAGTGCGTCGAGTTCGGGAAGTTCTGGCCGATCCGCTTCGTCCACAACGACATCATCATCTGCACTTTCTTCGCCTACGAGAAGCCGGAACATATCCCCCTGACCTACTGCGACGTCGCGCTGCTCAAGGACTCGGTGGAAGCCTACGGGACGATCAAGGACAATACCCACTCCATCTATATGCCCCTGATCCTCGACCTGGAGGAGGTCTTCATCGACGGGGAGCGGGCCGACGATATCCCGCTGGTGATCTACGACGGTTCGATCCGGGGGGAGTTCTACACCGGGGAACGGCTGAAGATCGAGGCCCGGCTGGTCAGCCTGGAGATCTACGGAAAGAAGACCCGGGCGCTGGTGGCGGTCGACGCCAGCCAGATCGAGAAGGAACGCTTCCGCAAGGGGTTGCCCCTGTTCTGAGCGCCGCCGTTCAGCGTCGATACTTCCGGCGGGGCCGGTAGCTGGTGTGGAGCAGCTGCCGGGCCTTATCGCTCAACGGCCGGTCGAGAAAGTCCCGGTAGAGCTTCTCGATCGAGGGATTCCGGTGGCTGACCCGGACCTCCCGGATGGCATCGTCCTTGAGCAGGCCCTCGACCCTTAAACGCCGGATGGCGTCGTCCACCTCCCAGGCCTGTCCGCCGCCCCCGATACACCCACCGGGGCAGGCCATCACCTCGACGAAGTGATAGGGCGGATCATCCCCCTTCTCCCGGGCGGCGGTGATCTTATCCAGCACCTTTTCCACGTTGGCCAGCCCGTGGGCAACGGCGAACCGGACCGGCCGGCCCTCGATGGCGATCTCCCCCTCCTTGACCCCCGAGATCCCCCGGACGGCCGGGATCACCGGGTCCCGGAGGTCTGCCCCGGAGACGAAGTAATGAGCCGAGCGCAGCGCCGCCTCCATCACCCCCCCGGTGGCCCCGAAGATGGCCCCGGCGCCGCTGTATTCCCCGAGCGGGGAGTCGGCGGCGGCCAGGCAATCCAGCCCGGAAAAATCCAGCCCCGACTGTCGGATCATCCGGATCAGCTCCCGGGAGGTGATCGAGACGTCGACGTCCTGCCGTCCGGAGGCGAACATCGTCTTGTGGCGGTGAATCTCGTACTTCTTGGCCGTGCAGGGCATAATCGAGACCATAAAAATCCGGGCCGGGTCGAGGCGGCGCTGTTCGGCGTAGTAGGTCTTGGCCAGGACCCCGAGGATCGACTGGGGGGATTTGCAGCTGGAGAAATGGGGGATCATCTCCGGGTGGAACTTCTCCATAAAATCGACCCAGGCCGGGCAGCAGGTGGTGATCAGGGGCAGGGATTCCGGGGAGTTCCTGAACCGTTCGGCGAACTCGGTCGCCTCCTCCATTATCGTCACGTCGGCCCCGAAGTTGGTGTCGAAGACGGCGTCGAAGCCCATCCGGCGGAGGGCGTCGTAGACCTGGCCGCTGACATTGGTCCCGGGTTCGTAGCCGAAGGCCTCCCCGATCGAGACCCGGATCGAGGGGGCGATCTGGGCGACGCAGTAGACCGCCGGGTCGCTCAGGGCCTCCCAGACCTCTCCGCCCTGGTCGTACTCGGTGATCGCCCCCACCGGGCAGTGGGCCGAACACTGGCCGCAGCGGATACAGGGAGATTCCGCCAGGACGATCTCCCCGGCCGGGGAGATCCGGGTCTCGATCCCCCGGTCGAGGAAACTCAGCGCCCAGACGTTCTGCTGCTCCTGGCAGACGGTGATGCAGCGGCCGCACTTGACGCACTTGCGGGGGTCGAGGACGATCGAGCGGGTGGAGTCGTCCAGCGGGTGTTCGGCGATCAGCGGGGGGAAGGACTCCTCCTTGATCCCGAACTCGGCGGCCAGGCTCTGCAGTTCGCAGCTCTCGTTCCGGAGGCAGGTCAGGCACTCGTTGGGGTGTCCGCTGAGGATCAGCTCGAGAACCGTCCGCCGGACCCGGACGATCTCCGGGTCGTGGGTGGTGACCTCCATCCCTTCCTCGGCCGGGGCGGCGCAAGCCCGGACCAGGTTTCCCCGCCCCCGCACCCGGACCACGCAGATCCCGCAGGCGGCGGCGGGGGGGAGGTCGGGGTGACGGCAGAGGGTGGGGATATTCATCTTGGCCGCCCGGGCCGCCTCGAGGATCGTCGTCCCCTCGTCGACCTCGACCCCGATTCCGTTGATGGTGAGATTGATCATTTCCTCGGGTTAAGCTCCGGTTAGTCGTCATCCGTCTTCAGGAGATTGAGATATTCTCCCTCGAAATACCTCAGCGTAGAATCCACCGGGTTGGGGGCGGTCTGGCCCAGCCCGCAGAGGGATCCCCGCCGCATCGCCTCCGAGAGGCGCCGAACCTGTGACAGGTCCCGGGCGTTTCCCTCCCCGGCGGCGATCTTCTTCAGCAGGTCGAGCATCTGCTTCCCCCCGATCCGGCAGGGGGCGCACTTCCCGCAGGACTCGTCGACCGTGAACTCGAGGTAAAAGGCGGCGATCTCCGCCATACTGTCGGCGCCGTCCATCACGATCATCCCCCCCGAACCCATTATCGAGCCCAGTTCCTGAAACTTTTCGTAACAGACCGGGGTATCGAGCAGGGAGACCGGGATCACCCCCCCGGAGGGTCCCCCGGTCTGGATCGCCTTCAGCGGCCGGCCGGAAGAGGAGCCCCCGCCGATCTCTTCGACGATCTCCCGCAGGGTGGTCCCCATCGGCACCTCGATCAGCCCGGAGTAGCGGGCCTTCCCGGTCAGGGCGAAGACCTTGGTCCCCTTGCTGGTCTCGGTCCCCATCCCGGCGTACCAGCCGGCGCCCTGGCGGATGATCGCCGGGACGTTGGCCAGGGTCTCGACGTTGTTGACGCAGGAAGGGGAATCCCAGAGACCGGACTGGGAAGGGTAGGGGGGGCGGGGCCGGGGGGTTCCCCGCTTGCCTTCGACCGAGGCGAGCAGGGCGGTCTCCTCGCCGCAGACAAAGGCCCCGGCGCCGAGCCGGACCCGGCAGTCGAAAGAAAAATCCGTCCCCAGGATGTTCTTTCCGAGCAGGCCCCGGCCCCGGGCCTGCTTCAGGGCCTTCTCGACCCTCTCCACGGCCAGGGGGTATTCGGCCCGGATGTAGAACCAGCCCGATTGGGCCCCGACGGCGTAACCGGCGATCAGCATTCCCTCAATCACTGCGTGGGGGTCCCCCTCGAGGATCGAACGGTCCATATAGGCCCCGGGGTCGCCCTCGTCGCCGTTGCAGATGATAAATTTCTCCCCGCCCCGGGAGTCGGCGGTGTTCCGCCACTTCACCCCGGTCGGGTAACCGCCCCCGCCCCGGCCCCGGAGGCCGGAGCGGGCGACCTCTTCGATCACCGCGTCGGGGGTCTTCTCCCTGAGGATCTTCTCCAGGGCCCGGTAGCCGCCGGCGGCGATGTACTCCTCGATCCGTTCCGGGTTGATCCTCCCGGCGTTGGCCAGGACCACCTTCTCCTGCCGGGTGAAGAAGGGGATATCGAGAGGGAGCAGATGCGAGGAGAGAAACTCGGGGACCGGAAAATCCCCCCCGGCCTCCAGCGACGGGAGAAGGTGCTCGGCCACGATCAGCCGGGTCAGCAGCGGATTCACCTCCTGGTAGAGGAAGCGAAAGCCGTCCTCCCCGCCGATCTCGAGACCGAGCAGGGGGCCGTGGCTGCAGAGCCCCATACAGCCGGTCGGGACCACCTCAACCTTATCCGCCAGACCGTGGGAGGAGAGGGCTTCCAGCAGGGCCTCCATCACCTCCCCGGAACCGGAGGAGAGGCAGCCGGTGCTGGCGCAGCAGGCGATCCGGGCCGATTTTTCACCCTGCCGAGCCAGTTCCTCACCGGCGATTTTTTTCAGGTCCGGTTCAGTCATCTACGTCCTCCTCCCGGAAGACCGCCCGCCACTCGGCGAGGATCTGCCTGACCTGGCTGGGCGCGGCCTTCCCGTAGATCTTCCCGTTGACCGAGATCGCCGGGGCCAGACCGCAGCAGCCGACACAGCGGACGCACTGGAGGTGGAAGAGGCCGTCGGGGGTGGTCTCGCCCTGGCCGATCTCCAGCTCCTTCTCCAGTTCCGCCACCAGTTCCGGGGCGCCCTTCAGATGACAGGCGGTCCCGGTGCAGACCGAGATCACCGCCTTCCCCGGAGGCCGGAGCTTGAAGTAGTTGTAGAAGGTCAGGACCTCGTAGACCCGGGCCAGGGGGACCTCCATCCCCTCGGCGATCTCCCGGGCGGTCTCCCGGGGGACGAACCCGGCCTGGTTCTGGATCTCGTGGAGGACCATTATCAGGGCCCCCCGCTTCCGTCGCCACTTCTTCACCGCCCGGGCGGCGGGCGAGAGTTTCGGACTGGTTGTTTTTCCGCCTTCGGTCATATTCTCTATTCAGGGCTATCCGTGATTTTTCCCGATCGACCTTCCCTGAGAATACCTTCCTTCCCCTTCCCGGGCAAGCCCAATCCGGAAATGGCGGCCCAACTTCGGCCTGACCTGTCTATTCCGGGATTGGCTTGCTTGTCGGGGGGGATTTTGCTAGGTTCCGGTTATGAAGAAACCCGCCCTGGTCATCCTCGCCGCCGGGATCGGGAGCCGCTACGGGGGAGAAAAGCAGATCGACCCGGTCGGGCCCTCCGGCGAGATCATCCTCGATTACACGCTCTACGACGCCGGCCGGGCCGGGTTCGGCCGGGCGGTCTTCGTGATCCGCCCGGAGCAGGAAGCCGCCTTCGCCGATCATCTCCGGCGGACCGGGGCCGGGGGGCTGAAGACAGCCTTCGTCACCCAGAAACCCGACGACCTCCCGGAAGGGTTCGCCGTCCCCGGGGACCGGAAGAAGCCCTGGGGGACCGGGCACGCCGTCCGGGCCGCCCGGAAGGCGGTGGACGGTCCTTTCGCCGTCGCCAACGCCGACGATTTTTACGGGAGGGGATCCCTGGAAGTTCTGGGCCGCTTCCTCCGGCGTCCGGACCGAAAGGAGCAATGCTGCCTGGTCGCCTTCCGGCTGGCCAACACCCTCTCCCCCCACGGCTCGGTCTCCCGCGGGGTCTGCGAGATCGACCGGGAGGGCTGCCTGGTCTCGATCAAAGAACGGACCCGGATCGAGACCGCCCCCGGCGGCGGCCGCTACCTCGACCGGGGAGGGGAGTGGATACCCCTGGCCGGAGATCAGCCGGTTTCGATGAATCTCTGGGGCTTCGGCCCCGCGCTTTTTCCCCGCCTGGAGACTCAATTCGCCGAATTCCTCCAGCGGAACGCCGGGGATCCCGGGGCCGAGTTCCAGCTCCCGGCGGTGATCGACCGGCTGATCCGGGAAGAGGGCTGGCGCTGCCGGGCCCTCCCCACCGCCGAGCGCTGGTTCGGGATGACCTACCGGGAGGACCGGGACCGGGTCAGGGGGGAGATCGCCCGGCTGGTGGAAGCGGGGACCTACCCGGAACGGCTCCGGCCCTGACCCGGCCGGCCCGGAATCCAACCGCTCGCCGACGGAGATCGGAGCAATGATCGAACAGGGCGAGGTAATCGCGACCGACGGGGGCCGGGCCCGGGTCCGGCTGCCCCGGAACGATTCCTGCCGGACCTGCGGGCTCTGCCTCTTCGCCGCCGACGGGCGGGGGATGATCCTGGAGGCGGAGAACCCGGCCGGGGCCGGAACCGGCGACCGGGTCGAGGTGGAACTGGAACGCCGCGATCCGCTGGCCGCCGCCTCCCTCCTCTTCGGCCTCCCCCTGCTGGCGATGCTGGTTGGCGCCGGGGCGGGCTGGACACTGTCCGGGCGGCTGGGTTTCTCCCCCGACGGGGGGGCGGTCCTGCTGGGGGCGATCTTCACGGCCGGAACCTTTGTCCTGGTCCGGAGGCGGGAGATCACCCGGAAGAAACGCCCGGGAGCGGGTGTGAGAATCCGGAAAGTCCTTCCCTGAACCGGGACTTCGGCCCGGGTTACTCGTAGGGGGTATCCCAGCTCTTTCCGACCGGGAGATAGGTGTAGGGGACCTGGATGAAGTCGAAGACCCGGCCGGCCGAGGTGCCCAGGGTCGTCTCCAGCAGGTGGGTGACGTTGAGCCCGACCGCGACATAGACTTCCCGGGTCTTCTCGTCGAAATACTCGGGGTCGGAGCTGAGAAAGCCGTGGGCGAAATACCCCAGGTGGAACTCGAGGTAGCGCAGGGCCGGGGGGCTCTCGGCCCAGAGGCCGCCCGGCTTGAAGGCCAGGAGAAACTTGTAGCCGGAGTAGTCGGTGACGAAGTCGCTCCGGTGGCCGTGGCGGAGTGAGGGGGAGGGGATCCACTCCATCCGGAAGTCGACAGTCCGGGCCACCTCCGGGACCCGGAGCCGGAGATAGGCCAGCCCGGCCCCGAGCATATTCGCCAGCTGGTCCTCCCAGGAAAAACCGTGTTCCCGGCTGAAGCCGTCCCCGATCTCCACCACGGTCACCATACCCAGGCCGCTTAGCGTACCCCGGAGGGCCGCCTCATCCGGTTCGTATCCCCAGTACCGGTAGAGAGCGTTGAAGACATTGCAGAGCAGGTAGGTGGTCCAGGCGTGCCCGGTCTTGTCCGCCCCGCCGTAATCGGTGTCGGCCCCGAACCAGCCCTCGCTCCCGAAACGGAACGAGGAGGTCCCGTAGTCCCAGAAGAGCAGGCCGTAGAGAGCAGTCGCCCCGGCCAGGCCGATATTGAAGTACCTGAACTTCTCCTCCCGGGTCCAGCGGTAGGGCCAGGCCGGCCGGGGCCCCTCCCGGAGATCCAGCTCCACCACCTGGTCGAATTCGTCGATGGAGGAAACCCGGAGCCGGAACCGGTCCCTTTCGTCGCCGGGGACTTCGAGTTCCTCACCCTCCCCGGCCTCGACGGGCCGCGCCGCCGGGCCGGCCGGGGAGGGATCCCCGGACCGGGCGACCGCCGGGCCCACCGGGGAGAGCTGGACGGCCAGGAGGAAGACCAGGGGGATCCGGATTAAAAATTTCAACTCTTTCCGGAACATCCGCCCAATCTATCTCATCTTCGCCGCGGAGACCAAGAAAAAATCGTCGGGAAAAAATCGTCGGGAAAGTAACCGACGGGAAAAACCGGCGACGGGAAGGTTGAGAAAAGAGTTGGTCCGGCCGGGGGCTCAGCGCCCGACATTGGCCCGGAGGGGGACGGTCACCGTACCCTCCTCGGGAAGGTCGGTCTCGATGGTGACCTGGCCGGCGTAGCGGCCGGGTTCGGCCTCCGGACGGAGCCGGACCGCCGCCACGAATTCCCTCCCCGGATCGAGTTCCCTGACGGTCACCTGGAACTGGTCGAGATCGCTTTCGGCTTTCCGGACGGCTATCGGGCGCTGCCCCTGGTTGGTGACCCGGATCTTCTTCTCGGCGCCCTCGGCCTGCTCGGTTTCATTGAAGAAGAGCAACCGGGGAGAGTACAGGAGCGGCCCCTCGACCGTGGCCATCAACCGTCCGTTCAGGCTGGAGACGCCGGGGTGATCGAGCCGCGCGGTCAGCGTTCCCCGGTGGCGCCCGACCGGGGCATCCGGGGATATCTCCACCTCGATCCGGACCGGGGACGCTTCTCCCGACCCGTCCTCCCCGGTCTCCGGTTCGAGAATCCGGGCGGAAAAGAATTCGGGTCGGGCGGAGACTTCCCGGACCGGGACCGGATCGCCGTCAAAGACCAGCCTGGTCTCCCGGGTCGCCTTCTCTCCCCTGGTGACCTGCCCGAAACTCAGGTTCCGGGGGTCGAAGACGGCGACGTTCTTCACCGTGGCCTCGATCCTCAACTGGACGGTGGAGTTGACCGGATCGTTGGAATGGACAAAGACCGGCATCGACCTCCGGCCCCGGTAACCCCGGGTGTTGAAGGAAGCGCGGATCTCTCCGCTCTCGCCCGGGGCGAGGATTTTTTCCGAGAGCACCCCGGCCGTGCAGCCGCAGGTCGTACGAACCCGGGTAATCTCGAGATCGGCGGTTCCGGAGTTGGTAAAAGTGAAGACGTGTTGCACCGACTCGCCTTCCCAGACCTCCCCGGCGTCGTGTACCTTCTCCTCGAAGGAGATTACCGGCCCGGGCGGGGGGGCCTGGTCATCACCCCTGGCCCGCGGGGAAAGTAGCATCCCGCCGGCCAGCCCGCCCGCGATCAAATACATTAAGATCCTCTTCATCCTGAACTTTGCTCCTGAAACCGATTTCAGGTCGGACAACCGGAATGTAGCACAGACATTACTGTCTATGCAAGTCCGCCCACAAGCAATCTATGAATAAGTTTTCCAGTCAGTTTCAGACGGCTTAGGCAGCCGGGAGAACTTCCGGGATAACGCGCTTTTCGTATCCCTGATCCCGCCCGGATTCTACTCCGGGGGAGCCGGGGACATCCCCGTAACCAGGTAGTCCGGTTCCGCGTAATCGCCAGGAAAGGCGGCCCCTCCCCGGGGATCTTGCTGGCGCCGATCGAACCGGTTCAGGCAACGGCCAGTTGGCGGACTTCTTTCCTGATCCGCGCCGACGACGCATCGGCCGCCGTGTCCAAATCGTAATCCATCTGGAGGCCCAGCCAGAAAGCAGCGGAGTTTCCGAAGTACCTGGCCAACCGCAATGCCGTGTCGGCCGAGACGGCGCGCTTGCCGTGGATGATCTCGTTGATCCGGCGAGGGGAAACCCCCAGGTCCCGGCCAAGCCGGTTCTGGCTGATGGACAGTGGCTTGAGGAACTCCTCCTGCAGAATCTCGCCCGGATGTACAGGATCGATCTTCTTCATCTCTTACCCCTTGTGATAATCGACGATCTCGACGTCGTGTGCGCCTCCCCGGCGCCAGACGAAGCAGATTCGCCATCGGTCGTTTATCCGTATGCTGTGCTGTCCCGCCCTGTTCCCTGAGAGCGCTTCCAAACGGTTGCCCGGAGGAACGCGGAGGTCCTGAAGGTTGGAACTGCGATTCAGCATACGCAGCTTCCGCAAAGCGGGTCTCTGGATCTCCGTCGGGAATTTTCGCGAATACTCGCGTTGAAATATCCGCCCGGTTTCCCGGCATCCGAAGCTCTCTATCATATGGATAACATATAACGTATAACGTTATTAGGCAAGCACTCTTTTCCTCCGGCTGCCCGATCTTTTGAGGAGCGTATGGGAGGCTCCCGGTTGTCGGGGGACCGCCCCTGTCTATCTCGCCTGAACTGAACGAAGCGGCTATTCCGCCCGGGTAAACCGGACGTTGCCTTCGGCAAGGTTGGCGGGAATAAAAACAACCGCGCGATCGAGCTGATCGGCAAGGAAGTAGAATCCGCGGGGAAAAGTCCTGGTCAGGGAAATAACGTTATCAGCGAAAGTAATGGCTTCCTGATAAACCCGGAGGTTTTCAAAGAGGAAAGCCATAGTTGGATTGCTCTATTTCGACCGACCGGAGGTCGGTCGAAATGGAGGCGGGGGGAGTCGAACCCCCGTCCTGAAATAGATCCCTCCGCGCTTCTACAGGCTTAGTCGGTCTTTTGAATTCGCCCCCGGCGACTCCGGCCGACAGGATTGGCCGGGGACTAACCGCCACGATAAGATCTCGCCCCGCCCCCCGGCGGTCCGGGTTTGGGGCCAGCCCGCTATCGTTCGCCCCTGTCCGCCCCGCGGGCAAGGCGAGAGGGACGTGGCGGCTTTAAGCCGCCAGAGCTAACTGCTCGTCGGCAGTTGTCGTTTGCCGGGTGTTTAAAGAGGCCTCCCGGCCACCTCTGCCTGCAGCGTCGGCTTCACTATCCCAGTCGAAACCGGATCGCCCCCGAAATTTCCGTTCGGGAAAATATACTTGTCATCTTTAACTTAGGCCATAATACTGTAATTGGCAAGGGGTAAATCGGGCTGATCTCCAAGGAGTCACTATCTATGGGCTGTTTCCGAAGAATATTTTCCAGACGGTCCCGCCGCCTCCCGGCGGGGTGGTTGGTCGTCCCGGTCCTGGTCCTGCTGATTCTCTCCGGCTGCGGTCGCGGTGAGGTCAGGGAGCTGACCGTCATCCATACCAACGATCTCCACGGCCACGTCCTCCCGACCCGGGTCGAGGGCTGGACGGGTCGGACCGGAGGTTACGCGACTTTCGTCAGCTGGCTCAACGAGGTCCGCCGGGAAAACGCCGAACAGGATATCCCCACCCTGCTCCTCGACGCCGGGGATTTCTTTATGGGGACGGTGGAGGGCAACCTGACCCGGGGCGCCTCGGTGGTCCGGCTGATGAACCTGGCCGGTTACGACGCCCTGGCGGTCGGCAACCACGAGTTCGATTACGGATTCTTCAACCTCTTCCGGCTGACCGAAGAGGCGGATTTCCCCTTCCTCAGCGCCAATATCTTCCTCCGCGATACCGGCGAACACCCCGAATTCATCCACCCCTACCTGATCCGGGAATACGACGGCCTGAAGGTCGGGATTATCGGCGTGACCGTAGCCGAAACCCCGGCCCTGACCACGGCGGGCACGGTCAGCCGGGTGCTCTTCCGGGACCCGGCGGAATCGGTCCGTCCCTACCTCCGTCTCCTCCGCCGGGAAGGGGCCGATATTATAATCGTGCTCAGCCACCTGGGTCTGGCGGGCGACCGGCGGCTGGCCGAGGAACTGGAAGATATCGACCTGATTGTCGGCGGGCACAGCCACGACCTCCTGACCCGTCCGGAACGGGCCGGGCGGAAGCCGACCCTGATCGTCCAGGCCGGGGCCTACGGACGGCACGCGGGCCGGATCGATCTCCGGATCGACCCGGAGGTAAAACGGATCGTCGGCCACCGCTCGGAAATCTTCGTCAACCGCCAGTTCAGTTATCCCGCCGACCTGGAGACCAACCGGCTGCTGGTCGAGATCCGGGAAGAGGTCGGAACGGGGTTCGACTCGACGGTGGGGATAGCCCTGAAGGACATCACCGGAGACTCCCGGCGGCAGTCCCCCCTGGGAAGCCTGATCACCGACGCGATGCGGTCCCGGGCGGACGCGGAGGCGGCCTTTCAGAACCCTTACGGGATCCGGGGCAGCCTCTTCCAGGGCTCGATCACCCGGCGGGACGTCTACACCGTTCTCCCCTTCGACAACTCGATCGTGACTATGGACCTGACCGGGAGGAAGATCCGGGAACTGCTGGAACAGAGCTTAACCCTGCGCAAGGGACTGCTCCAGGTCTCCGGGCTCCGGGTGGAATATGACCCGGACCGGCCGGAAGGCCGCCGGGTGATCTCGGTGGAGATCGGCGACCAACCCCTGGAGGACGACCTCCATTACCGGGTCTCCACCAACGTCTTTCTGGCCGGCGGGGGTGATTACTTCTCCACCTTCACCGGGGGAATCAACCGCCGGGACAGCGGGGTGCTGCTCCGGGACGCGGTCGCCGACTACATCAGTCAGAATACTCCGCTCCACCCCGACTTCTTCAATGGCGAGCGCTGGCGGAGAAGATAACCGATGTCCCGGCGGAAAAATATTCTCCGGAAGCTGCTCGCCTCCCGCCCGGAGGCCGTCCTCCTCGGCTGCCTGCTGCCGGTCCTGGTCTCCTCCGGCCTGAACCTCCCCTCGATCGTCATCCGGGGCCCGGTGGCCCGGATTTCGGCCCGCTCGATCCGCCACCGGGACACCCTCTACATCCCGGCGGCGGCGGTCGCCCGGGCCTACGGCCTGGTCCTGGAGGAAGAGGACGGGCGGACGTTTCTCTTCGGCTCCGACCGGCTCCGGCTCCGGCTCGAAGCGGGGAGCCGGGAGGTCGGGCTGAACGGCGAGACATTTACCCTCGAGCAGCCGGTGGACTGGCGGGAGGGGACCCTGATCGTTCCCATCTACCTGGCCCTGGTCCACCTTCCCGCCCGGGTCCCTGCCGACCGGATACCGCCGGAGCCGCCGCCCTCCGACGAAGTCCGGATTATGCTCGACCCCGGGCACGGCGGGGCCGACCCGGGCGCGGTCGGGGAGGGGAACCTGCTGGAGAAGGATATCGTACTCGAGATCGCCCGGACGGCCCGGGACCTTCTGGAAGCGGAGGGTTACCGGGTCTTTCTCACCCGCGAAGACGACCGCTTCGTCTCCCTGCGGAACCGGGCCCGGACGGCCAACCGCCTCCGGGCCGACCTCTTCGTCAGCATCCACGCCAACGCCGCCGGCAACCGCCAGGCCCGGGGGACGGAGACCTTTTACTACGCCCCGGCTACCGATCCCTGGGCCCGGGCGGTGGCGCTGCTGGAAAACGCCCCCCTGGGGATGGAAGATCCGGGCGGGGCCGGTGAGTTGCCCCTTCCGCCGGAGGACAATGCCGGGGACGGCAGGCGGGGGGAGAGCATCCGGGCGGCCGCCGCGGTCCAGAGACGGCTGAGCGCCGCCGCCCGTTCGCCGGACCGGGGGATCAAGGCGGCCGAATTCTACGTCCTCCGGCATACCCGGATGCCCTCGATCCTGGTCGAGACCGGTTTTCTCTCCAACAGCCAGGAACGGGCCCGCCTGGCCGACCGCGGGTACCGGGAAGCGGTGGCTGAAGCGATCGCCCGGGGGATCCGGGACTACCTGGAGGAAGGAGGCCGCTGAAGCGCTCACCGCCGAAAAGTTCTCCTTCGCTCCGGGCGGAAAATCGTTTATTATCTTGAACCTTCCAACCGATAATTAACCCGGAGGAAAAATGAAGAAGAAAAATACGCTCTGCCTGGCGGTCCTGATCGCGGCCGCGCTCCTGAGTCCCCTCCCGGGGACGGCCCGGACCGTCACCCTGCCCAACGATATCTCCTGGGTACTGACCTCCGACACCTACCTCGGGGTGGTCCAGCAGGCCTATCTCAACGCGATCAACCGGCTGCGGGTCCTGGCCGAGGGCAAGAAACCGGGGACCTGGTGCGTGGTCGTCGACGCCGACGAGACCATCATCAGCAACGTGGTCTTCCAGGCCGAGCAGGCGGCCCGGGGCGAAGGCTACACCCAGGAGGCCTGGAACGCCTGGTGCCGGCGGATGGAAGCCACCGCCCTCCCCGGGGCGATCGAGTTCCTCGGCGAGGTCCGGGAACTGGGCGGCAAGGTGATCGTGATCACCAACCGCCAGGCCCCGCTCCGCGAGGTCACGGTACAGAACCTGGAAAAGGTCGGGATCCCTTTCGACGCCTGCCTCCTCCGGGAGGGTCCCTACCGGGACGACCGGGACAAGACCCAGCGGCGGGCCGACATCGAGAAGGGGACGGTGAGGAACCTGCCCCTGGGCCAGCGGCTGCCCCCGCTGGAGATCCTGATGCTGGCGGGAGACCAGCCCCACGACCTCTATAAGGATAAATCCTTTGATGAGGTGAAAGACCGCTACGGGAAGGACCTGATCATCATCCCCAACCCGATGTACGGCGATGGGATGGGGTCGACCTACCAGGTCCCGGCCCGGAGGATCCAGCGGCCGGCGGCGGCGCAGCCGCGCCGGGACGTTATCACCTGGCAGGAAGCGATGGACCGGGTGGGAGAGACGGTCACCGTCGAGGCCGAGATCATCGGTTTCTACGACCCGGCGACCCGGGGCGGGGCCGGGCCGGTCCGGCTGAACACCGACCGGGACTGGGACAACAGCCTGGCGATCATCTTCTTCAACAAGGACGGACAGTTCGGCGATCCGGCCCGCTTCGACGGGAAGACCGTCCGGGCCCGGGGACGGGTCCAGACCTTCCGGGACTCGGTCCAGCTCAGGGTCTTCGGACCGGACGCGATCGAGATCGTCGATTGACTACCGCTCCGGCTCCACTGAACGTCCAACCGGTGATTACCTGATGGGATTCAAATTCAAATCGCTGCCCGAGACCTTTTACCGGTCCCTGACCGACTTCTCCTTCTACCGGGAACTGGTCCGCCGGCCCCTGGGCGAGGGTTTCATCTACCTGGCGGCGCTGCTCCTTCTGCCGGTCCTGCTCTTTACCGTTCCCCAGATTTACGAGATGAACCGCCTGCTGGCCCGGATCAGCGACTCCCTGAAGGGCAACCTCCCGCCGCTCCGGGTGGAGAGGGGGAAGGTGATTATGGACGAGGAAGAGGGGGATTTCTTTCACTTCGAGACCGAGAACGAATTCCCGGTGTCCTCCTGGCGGGGAGTCCTGGCGATGCTCTCCTCCCGTCCCGACCGGGCCACCCACCAGGCCCTCCGCCGGCGGGAGGAGGGGGAGGAACTCTCCGAAGACGAGGAAGAGCTGATCGCGGCCTTCGCCGAACGGGAAGCGGCGGGCGAGGCGGGGACAGAATGGATCGACGAGCATTTCCCCGACCGGGAAGCCGAGATCACCTCCGCCCTGGTCGATGCGAAACTCGAGGAGAATCCCCCGGAAGACCCGGCGGTCGGGGAACTGTTATCTGACTCCTCCCGCTTCTTTAATTTCTTCTTCCGGGTCGACCTGACCACCGACGACCCGGAACTGCCCCCGGGGATGATGGGCTTCGCCCTGGGCACCCACTCCTACACCATCAGCACGCCCCTGATGCCGAAAAAGGTCAGCTTTTCGGAGACCGCCTCGGAGGTAATCAACCACCGGAAGCTGGAGGCCTGGAGAAAGTCCTTTATCTGGCAGCTGATCCCGGTGGTGATCGGGATGATGCTGGCGGTCTCATACCTGATCATCCTCCTGGTCATCCTCGGCGGGTCGGCGGTGGCCGGGCTGACCGCCTCGTTCCTGAAGTGTACCCTGCCTTTCCGCCGGGTCTTCGCGATCGCTCTTTACGCGGTCACTCCGGCGATGGTCTTTGTCCTGATCTACCTGGGGCTGATCCTGCTCCGGTTCAACGTCTCCTACCCGATGCTCCTCTTCCTGGCGGTTTACGGGTTCTACCTGGTGAGCGCGGCCCGGAGCTGCTGTTCCCGGGTCTGAGCGGATCGCCCCCCCCGGCCCAGTGACTACGCGGATCCTGCCAATCATAGCGATCGGGGCAACCCTCCTCCTGCCGGCCGCCGGGGGCTGCCGGCGGGGCCCGGAGACCGGGGTCGCCTTCGGCGAACGGGAGATCCGGGTCGGGGAGCGGCGGATCACGGTGGAAGTCGCCCTGACCCCGGCCCAGCTCGCCCAGGGGCTGAAATACCGGCGCCGTCTCCCCAGGAACCGGGGGATGCTCTTCGTCTTCCCCCGGACGGCCGAGCGGAGTTTCTGGATGAAGGATACCCTGATCCCGCTCTCGATCGCCTTCATCGACCGGGAGGGGAGGATCATCGATATCCGGAATATGGAACCGGACGGGGGCGCGGCGAGCCACTCCCCGGGACGGCCCTTTCTCTACGCCCTGGAGATGAACCAGGGCTGGTTCGAGAGGAACGACGTCCGGGTCGGGGACCGGGTCGAGATCGGGAGGGGGAGGCAGTGAGAATAGTATTTATGGGAACCCCGGAGTTCGCCCTCGAAGGGTTGGAGCGGCTGACGGCGGAGGCGGAAGTAGCGGCGGTGATCACCCGGCCCGACCGGCCGGCCGGGCGGGGGAGGAGACCGGTCCCGCCCCCGGTCAAGGTCCGGGCGGAGGAACTGGGGCTGCGGGTTCTCCAACCGGCCAAACTTTCCAGCCCGGAGTTCCTAACCGCGGCCGGGGAGCTTAAACCCGAGCTCTTCGTGGTCTCGGCCTACGGCCGGTTCATCCCCGCCGCCCTGCTCGAACTGGCCGGACACGGCGGGATCAACCTCCACCCCTCGCTCCTGCCCCGCTACCGGGGGGCGGCCCCGATCCAGTGGGCCCTGATCAACGGGGAGGAGGAGACCGGGGTCTCGGTGATCTCGGTGGCCGAACGGATGGACGCCGGAGATATCTGGGCCCAAAAAACGGTGAGGATCGCCCCGGAAGACAACGCCGCCACCCTCTCCCGGAAACTGGCCCGGGAAGGCGGCCAACTCCTGGCCGAGGTGGTGGCCCGGATGAAGACCGGAGAGATCACCCCCCGGCCCCAGGATGAGAAACTGGCCACCCTCGCCCCCCGGCTGACCAGGGAGGACGGGCGGATCGACTGGTCCCGGCCGGCCGGGGAGATCGTCAACCGGATCCGGGGCCTCCACCCCTGGCCGGGAACCTTCACCACCCTCCCCGGGCGGAGGGGACGGAACCTGAAGATACTCGCCGCCGGGGCCGTCGGAATGGAGGGGGGCCGGCCCGGGGAGATTCTCCGGGCGGAGGGCGGCGAGCTGGTGGCGGCGGCGGGGGAGGGGGCGGTCCGGATCCGCGAACTCCAGCTGGAGGGAAAACGGCCCCTCCCGGCGGGGAAATTTCTCCGGGGCTGCCGGCTGGCTCCGGGCGACCTCCTGGGTGCCCCCTCCGCGGACAACGATGCCTGAGCGGAGACAACCCGGCCCCCGAAGCCGCCTGGTCGAAGCCCTCCGCCGCTGGGAGCGGGAGAACATCTTCGCCGCCGACCTGCTGGAGGAGATCCGGAAGAGCAGCGACTTCAGCGGCCCGGACCGGGCCCTGGTCACCGCCACCCTGAACGGGGTGATCCGGCGGAGGCTGACCCTGGACTGGCTGATCGACCGTTTCTCCTCCCGCCGCCCCCCGTCCCGGACCGGTTTCGCCCGCCAGATCCTCCGGTTATCCCTCTTCCACCTCATCTACCTCGATACCATACCGCCCCACGCCGTCCTCCACCAGGCGGGGGAGCTGGCCCGGGGCCGGACCTCGCGCGGAGAGCGTTCCTACGTCAACGGCCTGCTCCGTTCCTTTCTCCGGGCGGAAGGGGACCTGCCCTTCCCTCCGCCCGCGGACCGGGCCGCCCACCTCTCGGTGGTCCACTCCCACCCCCGCTGGCTGGTCGAACGTTGGGGGAAGTTGAGGGGATGGGAAGAAGCGGAGAAGATCTGCCGGGCCGGAAACCTCCCCCCGCCGGTCTTCGCCCGCTGTAACCTCCTCCGGTCCGGGGTCGGGGAACTGGAAGAGGCCTGGGACCGGGAAGGGGTCGCCCGGGAACCGGTCCCGGGGCGGGAGGATGTCTTCCGGATCACTCCCGGCCGGGGATTGGCCGCCCTGGAATCTTTCCGTTCCGGCCGGTTTCTGATCCAGGATATCTCCACCCTCCGCCCGGTTGATCTGCTGGAACCGGCCCCGGGGGAGCGGATCGCCGATTTCTGCGCCGCCCCCGGGGGGAAGACCGCCTACATCGCCCAGAAGATGGAAGACCGCGGCCGACTCCTGGCCTCCGATCCCGCCCCGGCCAGGCTGAAAAAACTCCGGGAGACCGTCAAGCGCTGCGGCGCCGGCGGGGTCATAATCCGCCGGATCGACCTTCTCCGAGCCCGGAAGACCGGGGGAACCGGAAGCTGGGACGGTGTCCTCCTCGACATTCCCTGTTCCAACACCGGGGTTCTCCGGAGGCGGGTTGACGCCCGCTGGCGGATCGGTTACGATGATCTGCTCCGGCTGGCCGAACAGGGGAGGGCGCTGCTGGAGGCGGCGGCCGGCCGGGTCCGTCCCGGCGGGAGGATCGTCTACTCCACCTGTTCCCTGGAGCCGGAGGAGAACGGTGAAGTGGTGAAGAAGTTTATCCGGCAACGGCCGGATTACTCCCTGGAAGCGGAGGAGAGCGGCCTGCCCGGGGAGCGCGGAGGCGACGGCTACTACGCCGCGCGCCTCCGGAAAAAAAGTTAACCGTAAATCAGGAGAGAAGAAAACGATGAAGGAGATAATCGAGAGCGAGCGGGCCCCGGAGGCGATCGGGCCCTATTCCCAGGCGGTCCGGGCCGGGGGCCTGGTCTTCACTTCCGGCCAGCTGCCGCTTGACCGGGAAGGGAAGATCGTCGAGGGCGGGATCGAAAAACAGACGGTCCAGGCCCTGGAGAACCTGAAGACGGTGATCGAGGCGGCCGGTCTGACCCTGGCCGAGGTGGTCAGAACCACCGTCTACCTCCAGGACCTCAAGGATTTCGGCAGATTCAATGAAGTTTACGCCCGTTACTTTCCGGACAAACCGCCGGCCCGGGCCTGCGTCGAAGTGGCGGCCCTCCCCCGGTCGGCCCGGGTCGAGGTGGCGGCGACGGCGGCGAAGAATGAATTTTCCGCCTTCAACTTCCAGTAAGTTAATTCTCCATCGATGAACTTAAACCGGGGACCCGGGTTGATCACCATCCTGACCGACTTCGGGGAGGATGACTGGTTCGTCGCCTCGATGAAGGGGGTGATCGCCTCCCTCGCCCCCCGGGCGCGGATGATCGACATCACCCACCGGGTCCCGCCGGGCGATATCCGACGGGGTGGGCTGGCCCTCCGCTGCGCCTACCGCTGCTTCCCCCCGGGGACGGTCCACCTGGCGGTGGTCGATCCCGGGGTGGGGACCGAGAGGGGGGTGTTGGCGGCCCGGGCGGGGGGATACGTCTTCGTCGCCCCCGACAACGGGCTCCTGAGCTGGATCCTCCGGGAAGAGAAGGACCGGACCGTCTTCCGGGCGGAGAAGCGGGAACTCTTCCTCCCGGAGATCTCCACCACCTTTCACGGCCGGGACGTCTTCGCCCCCCTGGCCGGCCGCCTCGCCGCCGGGCTCCCGGTCGAGGAGACCGGTCCTCCCCACCCCGAACCGGTGATCTTCACCCCGCCGCTGCTCCGTTCCCGGGGGGAAGGTTGCTGGGAGGCCGAGATCATCGGCCGCGACCGGTTCGGCAACTGCCTCACCTCCCTGACCCGCGAAGCGGCCGGTGACGGCGGAGCGGCGGAGCTGATCCTGACCGCCGGGGACCGGGATCTCCGCCTGCCGTTCGCCGACTGTTACGGGGCGGTGGAAGACGGCGGTCTCCTGGCGGTCTGGGGCAGCTGCGGGTTTCTCGAGCTGGCGGTCAACGGCGGCTCCGCCGCCCGGGAACTGGGACTGGCGGACGGGGAGAGGATAACCCTCCGGTTGCGGCGATGACCGCGGTCCGGATCGGGACCGCCGGCTGGTCCTACCGGGACTGGGAGGGGGGGGTCTATCCCCCGGGGGCGGGAAGGTCGTTCGACCGCCTGGAATACCTCTCCGGCTACTTCGACGCCATCGAGGTCAACGTCACCTTCTACCGCCCCCCCCAACCCCGATTCACCTCGGACTGGGTCCGCCGGACCGCCTCCAACCCGGATTTCCGGTTCACGGTCAAGCTCCACCGGAACTTCACCCACGACACCGACGAGCAGTCGCCGGAGGACTTCCGGAAATGGAAAACGGGGATCGCCCCCCTCCGGGACGCCGGACGGCTGGGGGCCGTCCTCGCCCAGTTTCCCTATTCCTTCCACTGCACGGAGGATAACCGCCGGCGCCTGACCGAACTGGCCGACCGGTTCCCGGAGGATCCCCTGGTGATCGAGGTCCGCCACCGCTCCTGGGACCGGCCCGAGGTCTTCCGGTTTCTGAAAGACCTCGGGCTCGGCTACTGCGTCATCGACCAGCCCCGGGTCTCCCACTCAATTCTTCCCTTGAATTCGGCCACCTCTCCGGTAGGATATGTCCGGCTGCACGGGAGAAACGTCCGGGACTGGTTCCGTCCCAACGCCGGCCGGGACGCCCGCTACAACTACCTCTACACCCCGGCCGAGATCGAAGAATGGCGGGACCGGATCTCGGCGATCGGGCCGAAGGTCCGGGATCTTTACGTCATCGCCAACAACCATTTCCGGGGACAGGCGGCCTGCAACGCCCTCCAGCTGGCGTCGGAAATCCGGGGCCGGCGGGTCGCGGTGCCGCCGCCGCTGGTGGACGCCTACCCGGAACTGAAGGAGATCGCCGGAAAGCGAAGATGAAGACAGCAACCACCGCCGTCGCGCTGGCCGCCGCGGCCCTCTGGTTCCTGGCCGGCTGCGCCGCCACCTACCAGAGGTCCTGTCAAATCCGCCTGGAGTCCGATCCCCCGGGAGCGGAAATCTGGAGGGGGAGATACTACGTCGGGACCACGCCCCACGTCCTCCACTACACGGCCACCTCGGCGGACGCCGAGCGGGGTTATCTCCGGGTGCCCCCGCTTACGGTCCGGAAAGACGGTTACCGGCCCTACCTGGTGGAGATGGACCTCGACCTGAAGAGATCCGGGAAATTCTGGGAAGCCCGGGTGGTCCTGGAGCCGGAATATTGAACCCGCCCGATAAAGGTTCCGCTATGACCAAGGAACAGACTATTGAATTCACCTGCCCGGCCGAGAAGTGCGGGGAACCGGTCCGGTTCACCCTCGGGGTTCTGGAAGCGAAGAAACCCGGGGTCAGCTGTCCGGCCTGCGGTAAAGTTCAGGTCCTGTCCCCGGAGGCGGTCGAGAAACTCGGGTTGCTGGAGGAACTGATCGCCGCCCTGAAGAAAGCCCGCCCGATCCTCGGGGACGGCGGGGTCGGGGTCGAGGTCGACGGCCGGAAGGTGGTCATCCCCTACTTCATCCTCCTGACCCGGATGACTTCCGAACTGGGCCTGAAGGTCGAAGACGGCCGGCTGACCTTCCGCTTCGCGGTCGAGACCAGATAGGGAATGGGCAATGGGGAATGGGGAATTGGGCCCCGAAAAGCGCCTCCGGCACCTCGGAATAAAAAATGGGGAAGGGTAGTCGATTCGCGAAGATCCGTGAGGATTAGCGGTTACTAAAAGGGGGTGAGGCGGGGGATAATTAGAGTTAATTGGTGTAATCAGTGGTTAAAAAGAGGACGAGGCGGGGGGAGGTTGATCAGTTAATCACTGGAGAAATATGGAAAAGATCGCTTTTATCGGGGCCGGGAATATGGCCGAGGCGCTGATCCGGGGGATGATCAGCAACCGCCTGGTCAGCCCGGAAGAGATCATCGCCGGGGAGATCGACGCCGGGCGGCGCGGGTTTCTCCGCCGGGAACTGGGGATCCGGGTGACCGGGGACAACCGGGAGGCGGTGGAGGGTTCCGGGATCGTCGTCCTGGCGGTCAAACCTCAGGACCTGGAGACGGTGCTCGGGGAGATCGGGGAGGGGATCGGCGGCGGCAACCTGCTGATCTCGATCCTGGCCGGGGTCTCCACCCGACGGCTGGAGGCGGAACTGGGTCCGGAGGTTCCGGTGGTCCGGGCGATGCCGAACACCCCCGCCCTGGTCGGCGCCGGGGTTTCGGTCATCTCCCCCGGGAGAGCGGCCGGGGAAGACGCCCTGGCCACCGCCCGGACCATCCTCGAGGCGGTGGGCGAGGTCCGGGTGCTGGAGGAGGAACTGCTCGACGCGGTGACCGCCCTCTCCGGGAGCGGTCCGGCCTACCTGCTGCTGTTCATCGAGGCGATGGCCCGGGCCGGGGAGCGGATGGGTCTTCCCCGGGAGGAGGCGGTATCCCTGGCCGCCCGGACCCTCTCCGGGACCGGCCGGCTTCTCCAGACTTCCGGCCGGGAGGCCGGGGAACTCCGTCGGCAGGTTACCTCGCCGGGGGGGACGACCGAGGCGGCCCTGAAGGTCTTCGAGGAACAGGGACTGGAGCGGATCGTGGCCGAGGCGATGGCGGCCGCCCGGGACAGGTCCGGAGAACTGGGGGGATAGGGAGATGGGACTGCTCGGGCTGCTGCTTTCGGCCTACTTCATTCTCCTCCTGGTCCGGGCCCTGGTTCCCGATACCGGCCAGATGGCCTTCAACCAGCCCTACCGGTTGGTGGTGAAACTGACCGAACCGGTGATCTCCTTCTCGGCCCGGTTCCTCCCGGCCCGCTTCCGGCGGCTGGCCGCCCTGCCGGCGATCGGGTTTTTGATCCTCCTCCACGGGGTGCTCTTCACCCGGGAGGCCGGGCCGGGGGCCGGGGAGTTCACCTGGGGGTTCATCCGCTGGAGTTTTCTCACCGGGCGGCCGTTCTGGGGACTGGGGGCCGGGCTGGCCCATTACCTGGTCCTGAGCTACCGGCTCTTCTTCTTCCTCCTCCTGATCGTCCTGATCTCGCCCGGGGCCGCCCCGGACCAGGTCTCCCGGCTGATCCGGTCCCTGCTCCAGCCGCTCTTCAAACTGGCCCGGGACCGCCGGGCGGCGGCGATTGTCCTCCCCCTGCTCTTCACGGCCGGGATGACCGTCCTCTGGCGGCTCTACCGGGCAGCCGGCTGGCTGGAAGGGGAGGGGGCGGTCCTCGGGCGGGCGCTGGTCAACTCCCTGGTCCTCCCGCTCCAGCTGGCGACGGTGATCGTCTATTTAATCTTCTTCCGAGCCCTGCTCTCCTGGTTCGAAGCCACCCGGAGATCGACCGGGCCCTCGGTCTGGCTGGAGCACTTCGTCGAGCCGTTCCTCCGGCCCTTCCGCCGGCTCAACCTGGTTCTGGGGACGATCGACCTCACACCGCTGGCGGCGATCTTCGCTATCCTGATCGCCCGGCGGATACTTGAGACCGTTCTCTTCCAGGTTTACCGGGCGCTGTAGATGGGAAAAAGATTCACAGAACGGCTGATCGAGCGGATCGAACGGCTCGATCATCGGGAACTCGGGGGATACCTGCTCGGGATGGCCCGCGAGAAGGGGCTGCTGGAGAACATCCTCAACAGTATGCAGGAAGGCCTGCTGGTGGTCCGGCCGGAAGGGACGATCTCCCTCCTCAACCATTCCGCCGCCCGCTTCCTCGACATCCCGACCGATTCGACCGGCCGGGCTTTTTCCGCGGTGATCGAGGACCCGGGGTTGCGGGCGATCATCGAACAGGGCCTGGAGGTGCCCGGCCAGGCCCTGGTCCGGGAGTTCATTATGGTCCACCCCCAACCCCGCTGGGTCCGGCTCAGCCGGACCGGGCTCCGGGACGGGGAGGGTAAGTTCCGGGGGGTCCTGCTGCTCCTCTCCGACATCACCCGGCAGCGGAAGGCGGAAGCCGAGACCAGCCTGACCGAACGCCTCAACTTCCTCGGGCACCTGACCGCCGGGGTGGCCCACGAGATCGGCAACCCGGTCTCCTCTCTCTTCATCCAGGCCCAGCTGCTCGAACGGCAGACCCGCGAGCTGGGCCCGCCCCACCGGGAGAAACTCTCCCGGACCATCTCGATCATCCGGGAGGAACTCCGGCGCCTTGACGGGATCGTCCGGCAGTTCCTGAAAGCGCTGCGGCCGGAGACCCTCCGCCTGCGGGAAGACGACCTGGCCGGGTTGGTGGAGGAGGTGGCGGCCCTGGTCGAGGAAGAACTCCGGAGAAAGAACATCGCCCTGGTCCGGGAATACGCCCGGGGAGAGATCCGGGGGAGGATGGACAAGGACCTGATCAAGCAGGCGGTCCTGAACCTGATCAAGAACGCCGCCCAGGCGATGGAGCGGGGGGGGGAGATCACGATCCGGCTGGAAAGGGAGGACGCCTACCTCAAGCTGGCCGTCTCCGACCAGGGGGCGGGGATCCCGGGGGAAAAGATCAACCGGCTCTTCGAGCCTTTCTTCACCACCCGGGAGACCGGCTCGGGGATGGGCCTGCTGGTGGTTTACAAGGCGATCCGCCAGCACGGGGGTTACGTCGAGGTCTCCAGCAGCCCGGGAGAGGGCTCGACCTTCACCATCTGGCTGCCCCGGCGCCCGAGAAAGATCAAGCTCCTCCCGGCGGGGGAAGAAAGCTAGATCAGCGGAGGCGATCCGGGTATAATATCCCGTTATGACGGCAGTGATCCTGATAGTCGAAGACGAGAAGAACCTCCGGGAAGGTCTCCGGGAGGCCCTCCGGTCGCCCGGTTTCCGGGTCCTGACCGCCGAGAACGGATTCCAGGCGGAAGAGATCATCCGGGAGCGGCCGGTCGATTTGGTGATCTCCGACTTGAAGATGCCGGGGATGAGCGGGCTGGAACTGCTGGAGAAGGTCCATTCCTTCTCCCCCTCCACCCTCTTCATCATAATGACCGCCTACGGGACGGTGGATACCGCGGTCGAGGCGATGAAGCAGGGCGCCTACGACTACCTGACCAAGCCGGTCAACCTCGACCAGCTGGAGCTGCTGATCGACCGGGCCCTGAAGGAACGGGCCCTCCGGAGGGAGAACATCTACCTCAAGGAACAGCTCCAGAAACGCTACGGCCTGGAGCAACTGACCGGCCGGAGCCGGGAGATGGAGAAAGTCATCGAGATGATCCGGCAGGTCAGCAACACCAACTCGACCGTCCTGATCACCGGCGAATCGGGGACCGGGAAGGAAGTGGTCGCCCGGGCGATCCACCAGCAGAGCTTCCGGAAGGATAAACCCTTCATCGCCATCCACTGCGCCGCCCTCTCGCCCTCGCTGCTGGAGAGCGAACTCTTCGGCCACGAGAAGGGGGCCTTCACCGGGGCGGTCAGCCGGAAGAAAGGCAAGTTCGAGGCCGCCGAGGGGGGGACGGTCTTTCTCGACGAGGTCAACGAGATCCCCCTGGAGATGCAGGTCAAGCTGTTGCGGTTCCTGGAGATGAAGGAACTGGAACGGGTGGGGGGGACGGAGTCGATCCCGGTCGATATCCGGCTCCTGGCCGCCTCCAACGCCGACCTGGAGAAACTGGTCCGGGAAGGCAGGATGCGGGAGGACCTCTTCTTCCGGCTCAACGTGGTCCGGCTCAACCTGCCCCCCCTCCGGGCCAGGCCGGAAGACATCCCCCCGCTGGTCCACGAATTCATCGAGGAATTCAGCCGGGCCAACAACAAGGAGATCGCCGCGATCACCCCGGCCGCCCTCCGGGCCCTCCAGGAATACCGCTGGCCGGGCAACGTCCGGGAGTTGAAGAACTGCCTGGAGTCGATGATCGTCCTGACCCGGAACCCGGTCCTCGACCTCGAAGATCTCCCCGCCCGGATCCGGCCGGAGCAGCCGGGGGAGCCGGAAGCCCCGGCCGAACTCAACCTGAAGAAGATGGAGAAGTCGGCGATCGCCGCCGCCCTCCGGCAGGCTTCCGGCAACAAGTCCCGGGCGGCACGGCTGCTCGGTCTTTCCCGGAGAACCCTCTACCGGAAACTGGAAGAATACGGGCTGACGGGGAAAGGAACCTGACGATGACCGGAGAACCGACCACCATCACCTACCGGGTGCCCTACGCCGACACCGACCAGATGGGCGTGGTCTACTACGCCAACTACCTGGTTTATTTTGAACGGCTCCGGAACGAACTCCTCCGCCGGACCGGGTCATCCTACCGGAAATGGGAGGAAGAGGGGATCATTCTCCCGGTCGTGGAAGCCTGCTGCCGCTACCGGGCCCCGGCCCGTTATGACGACGTCCTGTCCGTCAGCGGATGGGCCTCGCGATTCAAGGAGACCCGGATCCGGATCGACTACCGGGTCCGGCGGGGGGAAAAGCTGCTGGCCGAAGGGCACACCATCCACGCCTGCCTGAAGAAGACCGGCCGCCCGACCCGGGTCCCCGAGGGCCTGCTGCCGTAAATCCAGAGTTCAGAAGTCAGAATTCAGAATCCGGAATGGCGCTGAGCGTTCTTACCGACGGCCGCCGGACTGCCGGAAACATTCCAACAGTTCCCTGACTTATGGCCTCAGTGCGTGACATCCGGCCCCGGGCGCCCCTCCTGACCGCCGGGCTTATCCTGCTCTGCTACCTTTCGCTGACCTACACCTGGGAGAATTTCCGCAACACCAACGAGTACAGCCGGATCTTTCTCACCCGGGCGGTCACCGAGCACGGAACTTTTTCCATCGACCCCCTCCTCCGGAGCCTCCACGACACCCAGGACAAATCCTACTTCCAGGGCCGGCATTATTCCAACAAGGCCCCGGCCTCTTCCTTTCTGGCCGCGCCCGCCTACCTGGCGGTCCGGATGGCGGCGACCCTCGGCCGGGTCGAGATCCCGGACCCCCTGGCGCTCTACCTGGTGACCGCGCTCACCCTCAGCCTGCCTTCCGCCCTCTTCCTGCTCCTCCTCTTCAAGTTCTGGGGATCGATCACCCTCCAGGGGCCGGTCCGGAGGGCGGTCCTGATCCTCTACGGGTTGGGGACGATGGCCTGGCCTTATTCCTCGATGTACTACGGGCATATGCCGGCCGCCCTCTGCCTCGCCCTGGCTTTCCTGGTGATCTTCAACGCCCGGGAGGCGCCGGCCGGAACCCGGCCGCTGCTGGAAGCCGGCTTTTTCTGCGGTCTGGCCTTCGCGATTGAATATCCGACCGCCCTGATCGCGGCCGGGATTTTCCTCTACGCGGCGGCGATCCGGAAGAAATTCCGGGCCGGGCTCTATCTCCTGGCGGCCGGCCTGGCGATCTTCCTGATCTGGTCCTGGCTGGGGCCGCTCGAGGAGGCGGTCGGGCCGCATATCGAATCCCTGGTCGACCCGGCCGGGGCCCTTCTGGTCACGGCGATCGTGGTCAGCGCGGTGATCGGCCTGGGGGCGGTCTCCCGGGGGCCGCGGATGCCCGCTTTCTTCCTCGGGGCGGTCATCCCGGTCGGGTTCACCCTCTACTATCACTGGCGGTGTTTCGGCGGCCCGTTCCAGTTTCCCTATTACCACGAAACCTACCCGGCCTTCGCCATCGCCCACCAGGAGGGGATCGCCGGGGTGGTCTTCCCGGCCGGCCGGGAAGAACTGCTTCGTTTCCTGGACCGTTTGTGGCGGCTCCTGGTCAGCCCCTACCGGGGACTCTTCTTCTACTCCCCCTTCCTGGTCTTCTCAATGAGCGGGATGATCCGGATGGCCCGGAACGAAGACTGGCGGCGGGAGGGCCGGCTCTTTCTCTACCTGACCGTGGTTTACTTTCTCTTCCTGGCCGCCTTCTCCGACTGGGAAGGCGGCTGGTCGATGGGGCCCCGCCACCTGGTGCCGATCTTGCCTTTCCTGGCCACCGGCGTGGTTTACGACCTGGCCAACTCACCGAAGAAACAGCGGCCTTTCCGGGGAACCCTGCTCGGGGTTCTGGGCCTGTCCGCGCTGGTCTTTACCTTCATCGGAACGGTCACCTTCCCCTACTTCCCCAAGGAATTCCCCAACCCGCTCTACGAATTCGCCGGGCGGTTCCTGGGCGAGGGACGGCTGGCCCCGACCCCGGGAGAGCTCTTCGGCCTCCGGGGCTGGGCCCGGTTCTTTCCCCTGGCGATCCCGGCCGGGCTTCTGGCCGTCCTCTTTCTCAAGGATACCGTCCGCTACGCGGCCCGGGACGCGGGGAGACAGGTGCTGCTGGCGGTCATCGCCATCCTGGCCGGGGGGCTACTGCTCCGGCTGGGAGCGGGGATCTCCGAAAGGAGTCACGGAAGACTTTCTCCGGAGGCCAGGGGCCGCCAGGAAGCTCAGAGAGGGCGGGTCCTGCGCTTTATCGAGCGGGCAGGGGAGGGGGCGGACATCAGTGATCGGTAATCAGTGATCAAAAAGAGTACTGGAGGCCGGCCCGGATCTGCCAGTTGTTGAAGCCGGTCTCGTCCTTGATCGTAACGGCGCCCGCGTCCGGGTTGGAGTGAGTCTGCTGGCGGTCAATATCGGTCAGGACGTATTTGGCCTCGACGTTGAGGAAGATATGGTCGCTGAGTTGGAAATCGGCCCCGACCGCGGCGTGGGCCGACCACTGGCCGGAGACTCTTCCGGTGATCGTAAAGGGATATGTCACCCCGTCGATATCGACATTGTAATGGCCGCCGATGTCGGAGTCGATCTCGTAGTAACCCCCGCCCAGGCCCAGGTAGCCCCGGGCGCTCTCCACCACCACCGGAGAGTAGAGCAGAGCGGTAAAGTAGATCGGGTAAACCCGGTTGACTTCCTTGAAACTCACCGGCCCGGGAGCTTCGGGAAAGGGCATCACGATGTCCCCGTCGAACTGCCAGCGGAAGTAATCGACTCCGACCTCGATCCCCAGGGTTTCGGTGAACTTGTACTTGATGATCCCCCCGTAGCCGACCTCCCGCTTGAAATCCGAGGTGATCGGGGTAATGAAAGCGGCGTGCGCCCCCACCCGCAATTCCCCGTATTTCAGGGACCCGGAACTCTCGCCCGATGAGGGGGCGCAGAAGAAGATTAATATCCCAATTGTAACCGCTGTTCCGATATATTTCATTTGCCGGCGCCTGGAGTTGGATAGGTTGAGGTTGACTGAAGCCTTTGGAGTTTTAGCTAATACGCCCCGAACGGGCTATTGGTTCAGTCTCAGTATAGGTTTATCCCCGGTCCTGTAAAGTCAAATCAAGAAATCAGTCGTTCCCCGGTCCCGGCCGGCCCGGGATTTTCCCTTGCCGGATCCCCGCCCCGGTTGCTATATTCGCGCCTTTAATGTCTTGCGGGGCGTGGCGCAGTCCGGTTAGCGCGTCCCGAAAGCTTTCGGGAGGGTCCCCGGAATTTTAAGAGCAATCGTAACTATTCAGGACCTGGTAACCGTACTGTAAAGACTCGGTAAATCCGGTAACAGAATACCCCCCCGGCGGGCTTGTCCCGCCGGAGGGAAAGTTCAGAAGATAGCCCGCGGCCGCCCCACTCCCACCGACACGTGGGGTTTGGGGGGGCGGTGTTGTTATCTGACGAACTGATTCACCTGCCGGATAAACCGGCAGGGGTCTTAAAACCAATTCCATATGGCTGAAGGGTCCTGAATAGTTAAGAGCAATCAATAGTTATTTACGGGGCGTGGCGCAGTCCGGTTAGCGCGCCTGAATGGGGTTCAGGAGGTCCCCGGTTCGAATCCGGGCGCCCCGATTTTTAATTATTGTAATAGTAACAGTGCAGTTAGCGCGTCCCGAAAGCATTCGGGAAGGTCCCCCCGGCACAGGCCGGGGGCGCCCCGATT
>PWXJ01000193.1 GCA_003561965.1 PVC group bacterium | reverse complement strand
TCCTCGATTCCAAGAAACTCTCCCCCGCCCGCCGGGAGGCGGCCTTTGAATTCCTCCGGGATCTCCCCGGGGCCGCGGTCGGGGTCGGGATCGTCGGGCCGGAGGAGATCGACCGGATCAATATCCTCGAGGCGACCCGGAAGGCGATGCGGGCGGCCCTGGGCGCCCTCCGGGCGGCGCCGGGAGCGGTTCTGATCGACTCCGTCAGCCTCCCCGGTCTGAAGATTCCCCAGCGGAGCCTGGTCCGGGGCGAGGGGGCCTCGGTCTCGATCGCCGCCGCCTCGATAGTGGCCAAGGTCACCCGGGACCGGATAATGGTCGAGGCCGACCTCATCCATCCCGCCTACGGCTTCGCCCGCCACAAGGGTTACGGCACCCGGGAACACCTCGCCGCCCTGGCCGAATACGGCCCCACCCCCCTCCACCGCCTCACCTTCCGCCCGGTCCGGGAGTGTTCCAGGTAAAGAGAGACGGGAAACGATCTCCGCCGGCCCGTCGGGCTCAGCCCAGCAGCTTCTCCGGCGGCCGGCGTTCGGGGACGAAGATTTTTGACATCGTCTCCGGGTCCCATCGGGGGGAGACGTAGAGGGCGCAGTAGCACTGGTCGTATTCGGCCAGGTCGGGGTCGCGGTAGACGCAGGGGCAGATGATATCCCGGTCGCGCTCCCGGTCCCCGGAGGCCAGCCGGCAGGGGCAGCACATATAGCCGTAGCGGTCCTTGTTCTCCAACAGCCCCTCGAGGAGGGAGAGGGTCAGTTCCCGGTCGGGGTTGAAGCGGTAGCCCTTCTTCCCCTGGGATTTTTCCAGGATTTTGTAGAGTTCTTCCGCGTTCATTCCTCCTCCAGGGCTTCCCGGATCAGTTTCTCCCGGTTGCCGGCGATCACCCGCTCCCCGATCACCAGGGTGGGGAAGGAGAGGGCGGGGTTGATCTTTCTCACTTCGGAGATGGCGCGGGATCGCTCCTCCCCCTCCAGCCGGTCGACCTCGACCGAGGAATAGTCCGCCTCCAGTTCCTCCAGGAGTTGTTTCGCCTGCCGGCAGTGGCCGCAGGTGCTCAGGGAATAAATCTTGATCATAGCTTCTCCTCCTTTAATTTTTTCAACTGCTTCATCAGGTCCCCCAAGGCGTCCTGGAGGACCTCCTCGTAGGTCGGGTGGTAGAACGGCAGCTCGAGGGCCTTCTCCACCGTCGTTTCGGAATGGATCAGGGCGGCCAGCAGGTGGGCCAGGTGCTCCCCGGCCGGGGCGGCCATCTCCGAGCCGACGATCCGTCCGTCCCCGGGGTTTCCGTAGATCCGGATTATCCCGTCCTCGACCCGGTCGGCCACCCCCCGGGGGCTGTCGGGGAAGAGGGCGCCGCCGATCGGGGCGTTTTCCGCCAGCTCCTCGAACCGGGTCCCCACCGAACAGACCGCCGGCCGGGTGAAGGTGATCGCCAGCGGCACCCGGGCGGGGAGCCGGCGGAGATTGTCCGGGTCGGCGGCGTTGGCGCCGGCCAGTTTTCCCTCCCCGGCGGCGTCGTGGTAGAAGGGGCGGACCCCGGTGCAGTCGCCGGCCAGGAAGACATCCCGCTCCCGGCAGCGGAGGGTGGCCCGGTCGAATTCGGGCATCCCTTTTTGATCGAGCTTGAGGCCGCTCCGGTCGAGCCGGAGGCGTCCGAAGTCGGGCTTTCTCCCCGAGGCCGCCACCACCAGGTCGTAGCGACCGGCGGTCGTGTTGCCGTCCGCGTCCTCCAGTTCGACCTCCACCCCGCCGGCGTCCACGTCCTTTAATGAGGCCCTGGTCCGGAGCCGGAGATCGACCGTCCGGCCCAGCGCCTCCAGGAAGATCTTTTCCACCTCGGGGTCGGAGATCCCGGCGGCCGAGCCGGTCATCTCGACCATCGTCACCCGTTTCCCCATCCGGGCCAGGGCCTGGCCGATCTCGACCCCGATGAATCCGGCCCCGACCACCAGGATCCGCTCCGGGATATCCGGCAGTTCGAAGAACTCGTCGGTGGTGACGATCTTCCCCTCCGACTTCCGCCAGCCGGGGGGGAGGACGGGGGCGGTTCCGCAGGCCAGGACGATCGCCCGGCAGCGGTAGAGGGTGCCCGCGGCCTCCAGGACCATCGGCTCCCTGAAGGAGGCGTACTCGGGGACGAGCAGGTCGGAGAAGAGGGTATTGACTCGCTTGAGGACGTGGCCGGTCAGCCGGTCCCGGATGGCGCGGAGCGAGTCCATCATCTCCGCCCCGGCGAGGCGGATCTCTTTCCCGGCCACGTCCGTCGTCCGCGCCCCGGCCAGGTTATCGGAGGAGTGGATCAGCATCTTCGAGGGCATACAGCCGACCCGGGCGCAGGTCGTCCCCAGCGGTCCGCCGTCGAAGAGTACCACCCGCTTGGTCTTTCGCCGGGCCCGGCTCAGGGCGTAGAGCCCGGCCGTCCCCGCCCCCACCACCGCCACGTCAACCGTCTTCTCCTTCATATCTCCCTCGCCATTGAAAAGAATAGAATCACCGCAAAGTCGCAAAGAACGCAAAGGCCCGCAAAGGGAAATTAGAGTTTTATTGCCGACCTTAGTGGCGATCCGGAATTATTGTAGTTGTTGAACCGTTTTGAGAACTCCCAAAGGAAAGAAAATTTTCTCTGTACTTTGATACTTCACCGAAAAAGCG
>PWXJ01000045.1 GCA_003561965.1 PVC group bacterium | reverse complement strand
CGAGATATGGCCGACGCAGGGGCCCTTGGTCCCGCCGGAGAAACGCCCGTCGGTGATCAGGGCCACCGACTCCCCCAGTCCCATCCCGACGATGGCCGAGGTCAGGGAGAGCATCTCCCGCATCCCGGGCCCGCCCCGGGGGCCCTCGTAACGGATCACCACTACCGTGCCGGGCTTGATACTTCCCTTCATCAGGGCCTTCATTCCGGCCTCCTCGGAGTCGAAGACCCGGGCCTTGCCGGAAAATTTCCGGACCGACTCGGCAACCGCCGACTGCTTGACCACGGCGCCATCCGGGGCCAGGTTGCCCTGAAGGATGGCGATCCCCCCCTGTTCGTGATAGGCCCGGTCCGGGGACCGGATGACTTCCGGATCGGCGATCCGGGCGGACCGGCAGATCTGTTTCCAGCTCCGTCCGTTGACGGTGGGCAGGTCGTGGACCCGCTCCCCGAGGGCCTTCATCACCGCCGGGATCCCCCCGGCCAGATCGAGATCTTCCATCATATGCTCCCCGCCCGGGCGCATATCCGCCAGGTGGGGGGTCGACCGGCTGATCCGGTCGAAGTCGGAAAGCTCCAGCTTGATCTCCAGCTCGGCGGCGATCGCCATCAGGTGGAGGACGGTGTTGGTCGAACCGCCCAGGGTCATATCCACCGCGATGGCATTCTCCAGGGCGGGGCGGGTCATAATATCCCGGGGCCGGATATCCTCCCTGACCAGGGAGACGACCCGCTGCCCGCTGCGGTAGGCGATCCGCTTCTTGGCGGCCAGGACGGCCGGGGCGGTGGCACAGCCGGTCAGGCTCATCCCGGCCGCCTCGGTGATGCAGGCCATCGTGTTGGCGGTGTACATCCCCTGGCAGGAACCGGGACCGGGGCAGGCTTCCAGCTCCAGGGCGGCGACTTCCGACTCGGAGATCTTTCCCGCCCGGGCCCGCCCGATCGCCTCGAAGGTGTCCCGGACCAGCGAGAGCCGCCGCTTCCCGTAGTGGCCGGCCAGCATCGGGCCGGCGGTGACCGCGATCGCCGGGATATTCAGCCGGGCGGCCGCCATCAACATCCCCGGGGTGATCTTGTCGCAGTTGGTCAGGAGGACCAGGCCGTCCAGGGCGTGACCGAGGACGACCATCTCGATCAGATCGGCGATCAGGCCCCGGCTGGGCAGGGAGCAGTACATCCCCGGGTGTCCCATCGCGATCCCGTCGCAGATCCCCGGAACCGTGAGGAGGAAGGGCCGGCCGCCCCCGGCGTAGACCCCGTTCTCGATCGCCCGTTCCAGGTCCCGCATCCCGACGTGGCCGGGGATCAGGTCGGTGAAACTGGAGACCACCCCGATATAGGGTTTCTTCAGGTCGGAGGGATCGACCCCGGTGGCGTACATCAGGCAGCGGTGGGGGGCCCGCTCCAGCCCGATCTTGGTGGCGTCGCTCCTCCGGTTCTTCCGGCCGGCCGGTCTGTTCATCAGCTCTCCTCCTTCTCTCAGGCCCCCGATTCTAAATAATCAGGGGAGGGAACAAAAGCGAAAAATTTCACCGGTAAACCCGGGAGACCCGCTTGCCCAGCTGGGAGAGGACCTCGTAGGAGATGGTCCCGATCCGGGCGGCCGCCTCCTCGGCGGTGATCCGCTCCTCCCCCTGGCTCCCGATCAGGACCGCCTCGTCCCCGACCTCCACCCCGGCGATCCCCCCGACGTCGACCATCACCTGGTCCATCGTCACGATCCCGACGATCGGGGCCCGCCGGCCCCGGATCAGGACCTCCCCCCGGTTGGAGTGGGCCCGGCTGAAACCGTCCCCGTAGCCGATCGGGAGGGTGGCGATCCGGGTCTTCTTTTTCACTCTGTGGGTCCTCCCGTAGCTGATCGTCCTCCCCGGCTCCACGGTCTTCAGGTAGGCGACCCGGGTCTTCAGGGAGAGGGCGGGTTTCAACTCCACCGCCCCCCGGAGGTGTTCGGCCGGGTAGACCCCGTAGAGCATTATACCCGGCCGGACCATATCCAGCCGGGAGGCGGGGAGGCTGATCAGGGCCCCGCTGTTGGCGATGTGGCTCAGCGGCACCTCGATCCCCCGGTCGGCCAGGGCCCGGGAGACCTTCAGGAACCGCTCCAGCTGAAGTCCGGAGAAGGCCGGGTCCGGATCGTCGGCGGCGGCGAAGTGGGAGGCCAGGCCCTCCAGCCGGATCCCCTTGACCCGGGAGATCTTCTCCAGCAGGGGGAGGCAGTTCTCGTGCCAGACCCCGATCCTCCCCATACCGGTGTCGAGCATAAAGTGGATAGCGGCTTTCTTTCCGGCGTAGAGGGCGGTCTGGGCCAGGTCCCGGGCGATCTCCAGCGAGCAGACCACCGGGGTCAGGTTGTTGCGGACGATGTGCTCGGAATGACCCCGCATCCCGGAACTGAGGATCAGGATCGGGGTTTCGGGGAAGAAGGACCGCAGCTCCAGGGCTTCCTTGACGTGGGAGACCCCCAGCCAACCGGCCCCGGCCTCGAGGGCGGTCCGGGAGACCGGGACGACGCCGTGGCCGTAGGCGTCGGCCTTGACGCTGACCAGGATCCGGACCTCCGGCCCGATCAGCCGGCGGATCCCGGCCAGGTTGAAACGGATCGCCGCCAGGTCGATCTCGGCCCAGGTTTTGAAGAGGGGATACATCCTATCGCTTGGCCTTGT
>PWXJ01000078.1 GCA_003561965.1 PVC group bacterium | reverse complement strand
TGAACCCAACCGGTGGACGCGGACAGATGAACCAGCAAATTCTCCTGATCACCCGGGCCGCGGTGATGGCGGTGGCGGCGGCCTACCTCTGGCGGGCGGGGAAAGACCCCTCCCTCCGGCAACAGGGGGGGTGGAACTTTATCGTCGGCGGCTTCGCCCTGCTCCTCTTCGGCCTCCTGCTCCAGCTCTCCTGCCTCATCTCCGCCGCGGCCGGACTCGATCCGGTCCTGGACCCGGACTGGGGATTCATCCTCCGGGACATCGCCGGCTACCTCCTGGGGATGATATTGCTGGTGATCGGCTTTATGCGCTGGGTCCCCTCGGTCCGGAAGCTGGCCGAAGCCCGGGCGGAACTGGAGCGGGCCGGGGCCGCGATGGAGAAGGACCTGGAGATGTTCCGGACGATCTGCGTCCAGGCTCCTTACGGGATCGGGGTTATCGACCGGGAGCATAAACTGCGATACTGCAACCGGGCCCTGGCCGAGATGCACGGTTACCGGGTGGAGGAACTGGCGGGAAAGGAAGTCTCCATACTCCACCGCCCGGAGCAGATGACCCTGGTACGAAGACTGATCGATCAACTGCTGCGGGAGGGGGCTTCCTCCCTCGGTGAAGTCCCCCACGCCCGCCGGGATGGAACGGTCTTTCCGACCCTGATGGCCGGGTCCGTGATCCGAAACCGGCAAGGCGAACCGGCCTATCTGGCGGCGACGATGATCGATATCACCGGGCGGAAGGAAAGAGAGGACCAACTGAACCGGCTCTCCGGCGCCCTGGAGGGTCTGGCCGAGATGGTGATCATCACCGACCTCGAACACCGGATCATCCACGTCAACCCGGCGGCGGAGAAGATCCTGGGCTACACCCCCGGGGAGCTGATCGGGCTGGACTCGCGGGAGTTCTTCGAGGGGATCCCGGGCAACCCGGAAAGGCTGGCGGAGAAGATGGGGAAAGAGGCGGCCGGGGGGACCTGGAAGGGCGAACTGCTCAACCGGAGAAAAGACGGGGAGCTGATCGACGTCCACCTGACGATGACCGTTTTAAGGAACGGGGAGGGTCGGGCCGCCGGCTACGTGGGGATCACCCGGGACATCACCGAACGCAAGCAGGCGGAGGCCAGCCTGGCCCGGGCCTACCGGCAGCTGCGAAACCTCAAGGGGCAGCTGATCCAGTCCGAGAAGCTCTCCTCCCTGGGGCTGCTGGCCGCCGGGGTGGCCCACGAGCTGAACAGCCCGATCGACGGCCTGATGACGATGCTGAGACTTTCCCGGAGACAGGCTCCGCCGGACTCTCCGGAACACGAGCAGGCTTCGGCGATGCTGGCCGCCGCCGAGCATATGGCCCGGATCGTCGGCGACCTGACCGTCTTTGCCCGCCGCTCGAAGGAGGATTTCCGGGAAGTTGACTTGAACCGGGCGATCGAGACCACTTTATCCTTCAGCTCCCCCCACCTGGCCGCCGGGAAGGTGACGGTGGTCAAGAAATTCGATGAAGGACTGAGGAAAGTCCGGGGCGACCGCGGACAGCTCCAGCAGGTGATCCTCAACCTGGTCACCAACGCCCGGGACGCGATGGAGAGAGGCGGAGCGCTGGAGATCGGAACCGCGAATTCCCCCGGCCGGCCGGAAGTCACGATCACCGTCAGCGACCAGGGCTCCGGGATCGCCCCGGAACACCTCGACCGGCTCTTCGATCCCTTCTTCACCACCAAGCCTCCGGGGGAGGGGATCGGCCTCGGGCTCTCGGTCGCCTACGGGATCATCGAGAGCCACGGGGGTGAGATCGTCGTCGAGAGCGAACCGGGACGGGGGACGGTCTTCACGATCCGGCTCCCCGCCGCGGATGGGGATGATGAACAAACCGAAGATACTGCTGGTTGACGACGACGCCCTCTTCCTCCTCGCCCACCGGGAGGAACTGAAGGCGGCCGGTTACCGGCCCCGGACCGCCCGGGACGGCCGGGAAGCTTTGGAGATCGCCCGGCGGGAAGAGATCGCCATCGCCTTCGTCGATCTGCTGATGCCCCGGATGGGCGGGATCGAGACCTTCCGGGCGCTGCGGCGGATCTCCCCCGGGACCGAGGTCGTCCTCCTGACCGGCTTTCCCCACCAGCTCAGCCCGCCGCTGCGGGAATTCCTTCAAGAACAAGGGGGACCGGCCAAGCTGACCAAGCCTCTCAAGGAGGACGAACTGGTCCGGACGATCGACAGGATACTCAAGGAGAAGAGAGATGATTGAGATTTACTCCAAGGAATGGTGCCCCTACTGCATCAAGGCCAAGCGCCTGCTCGACTCCCGGGAGGTGGAGTACACCGTCCGCGACGTCACCTCGGACCGGAAACTGGAGCGGGAGATGATCGAACGTTCCGGGCGCCGGACCGTCCCCCAGATCTTCATCGACGGGGAGGCAATCGGCGGCTACGACGACCTGGCCCGGCTCAACGCCGCCGGGGAACTCGACCGGATGCTCGGCCTCACCTCGGAACCGATCCCGGAAAAACTCTACGACCTGGCGGTGATCGGGGCCGGACCGGCCGGGCTCTCCGCCGCCCTCTACGGGGCCCGGAAGAACCTCTCCCTGGCGATGGTCGCCCTCGACCCCGGGGGACAGATGGGCTCCACCCGCGACGTCGAGAACTGGCCGGGGACCGAAAGGATCGACGGCCCCGAAC
>PWXJ01000318.1 GCA_003561965.1 PVC group bacterium | reverse complement strand
GGAGGGAACGGAGGGGGATCTCCAGATCCCGGGCGGCCTGGGTGATGTTGCCGGAGGTCTGCCGGAGTTGTTCCTCGATCAGGAACTTTTCGAAGAGGCCGACCTTGTCGTCAAAAGCGGCAGGGCTGGAGAAGTCGGGGGGGCAGATTACCCCTTCGGCCCGAAAACGTCCGGGAAGGTGCTCCAGG
This sequence comes from PVC group bacterium, assembly GCA_003561965.1. Lineage (GTDB taxonomy): Bacteria > Auribacterota > Erginobacteria > Erginobacterales > Erginobacteraceae > Erginobacter. The sequence goes on along the minus strand of PWXJ01000318.1, from coordinate 2,488 downwards.
ACCAGGGTGTCCCCCTCGGCCAGCGCGGCGGCGCTCTTCAGGCTGTTCTCCAACTCCCGGATATTCCCCGGCCAGTCGTACTGGAGGAGGAGGTTCATCGCCCCGGAGGAGATCTTCAGGTCTTCCCGGCCCAGCTTCTTCAGGATGTGCCGGGCCAGGACGGGGATATCCTCCTTGTGTTCCCTTAAGGGGGGGATTTTCAGGGGGATGACGTTGAGCCGGTAGTAGAGATCCTCCCGGAACCTCCCGGCCTTGACCGCCCCCTGGAGGTCCTCGTTGGTGGCGGCCAGGACCCGGATATCGACCTCGACCGGGGTGTCGCTCCCCAGGGGTTCGAAACTCCGGAAATCCAGGACCCGCAGCAGCTTGGCCTGGGCGGAGGGGCTGAGAGTCCCGACTTCGTCCAGGAAGAGGGTGCCGCCGTGGGCGGAACGGATCTTTCCGGCCCGGTCCCGGACCGCCCCGGTAAAGGAGCCCTTGAGGTGGCCGAAGAGTTCGCTCTCCATCATCGTCTCCGGGAGGGCGCTGCAGTTGATCGCCACCAGCGGACCTTCCTTCCGTTCGCTGTTGTGGTGGATGGCCCGGGCCACCAGTTCCTTGCCGGTCCCGGTCTCCCCGCTGATCAGGACCCCGTGATCGCTTCGGGCGGCGACCCCGATCAACTCGTAAATCCGCCGGATCGCCTCGCTCTCCCCGACCAGGCCCTGGTAGGAGGCCTCCGACTTCAGCCTCCGGCGGAGCGAGGCGATCTCCTCGATCAGCCGGAAATTTTTCTCCACCCGCTTCAGGATGATCAGAAGTTCCTCCTGATCGAGGGGCTTGGTCAGGTAGTCGTAGGCGCCTTTCTTCATAGCCTCGACCGCGTCCCGGACGCTCCCGTGGGCGGTCACGATCAGGATGGTGAGGGCGGGGAAGTCCCGGTGGAGTTCCTCCGCCAGCCGGATACCGTCCATCTCCGGCATCCTGACGTCGCTGATCAAGACCTGGAAATCCTCTTCCCGGAGCTTTTCTTTCGCCTCGGATGGCAACGCCGCCGTCTCCACCCGGTATCCGTTCATTTTCAGGAAGGTGGAGAGGCTCTTCCGGATGTTCTCCTCGTCGTCGAGAACCATTATCCGCAAAGGATTCATAAGCACCCCCCGGCCGGGATCTCCATCCGGAAGACCGTTCCCCCTTCTTCCGGCGTTTCAAATTCCAGGTTGCCCCCGTGGATCTCAACGGTCCGGTAGACCTGGGAGAGGCCCATCCCGCTCCCCCGGTCCTTGGTGGTGAAAAAGATATCGAAGACCCGGTCCCGGATCTCCTCCGGGATCCCGCAGCCGTCGTCGCTGACCTCAAGGCGGAAGCCGTCCGGGGTAGCCTCGGTTCTAACCCCGATCCGCCCGCCCGGCTTGACCGCTTCCAGGGCGTTGAGGAGGAGGTTGAGGATCGAGCGGTGAAACTCGTCCTTCTCCAGTTCCGTCGGAGGCAGTTTACTATCGTAGTTCTCGGTCAGGCGAACTTGTCCGGCCTGGAACTCGTCCCGGAGTCCGCGGATCACCTCCCGGACAATGGAGTTGGGGTCGACGGCCTCCCTCTGGTGGGGCTGGGGTCGGGCAAAAGACATAAATCGGTCCACCATCTCCTTGAGCCGGGTGATATCGGATCTGAGAATCTCGATGCATTCCCGGCTCAGTTCCCGGGCCTGCCCGATTTCCTCGGCCGTCTGGAGGATCTTCTCGATGTTGGCGGTGGAGAAGGACATCGAATTCAGGGGGTTCTTGATCTCGTGGGCCACCCCGGCGATCAGCTTGGCGGTGGCGGCCAGTTTCTCCGACTGGACCAGTTTCTCCTGGGCCTCCCGGAGTTCCCGGAGGGACTGTTCAAGCGAGGCGGTCCTCCGGGCTACCTCGGATTCCAGGTTCTTGCTGTGGCTCTCCAGCCGGTGGTAGAGTCGGGAGTTGTCGATGGCCACGGCCAGCTGCCCGGCGATCTGCTGAAGGAGCTTTTCGTGGGACCGGTCGTAGGCCGCCGGCCGCGTACTCCCGAGGTTGAAGGTCCCGATCGCCTCGCCCCGGCGGATCAGGGGAACCACGATCCCCGACCGCACCCCGGTCTTCCGGATGAAATCGTCCTCGCGAAACTCGTCTCCCCGGCTGAAGTCATCCCGGATCAGGGCCTGACCGGACTTGATCACCCGTTCGATCCCGGTTCCCTTGATCGGGTAGGTACGACCGATCTCCCCGCCGTCCGGCTGGGCCGGCTCGAGGAAGTAGACTTCGTTGATCTCCTCCGACCCCCAGGCCAGGGAGACGCTGGCCCGGTCAAAGACGACCAGCTTCCTGATCTCCCGGATAACCAGCCCGAGAATCTCCTCCAGCCGGAGGCTGGAGGAGACGGCGTTGGTAATCTCGTTGATGATCGCCAGTTCCTGAGCCCGCCGCTGGATCTCGCTCCGGGAGTTGAGCAGTTCGGCCGTCCTTTCCCGGACCTTCTCCTCCAGGGTCCG
>PWXJ01000054.1 GCA_003561965.1 PVC group bacterium | reverse complement strand
GATTACAACTGGAAGCCGTCTTTCTCCAACTTTCTGCCCGGGATCGCCGGCCGGACCGGGATCCCGCTCTGGGCCTACTACGTCAGCCGGGGCCAGTGCCTCTGCTCGGCCGGGGTCCGGGACAAGGACAACCAGATCCTGGAGTTTCTCTCCTTCAACCGGGCCCTCCAGGCGGTCGGGCAGCAGGGCTTCCGGACCTTTATCCGGACCGGCGGGGGAAAGATCTACGAGCCGTTCCGGAAGAGCCGCGACCGGAGCGTCCGCCAGACAATGGCCGTGGCCTCCTCCGAGCTGACCCTGACCGAAAGGGCCGGGCGGCGGGGCCTGGAGACCGAGGTGGTTTACTTCACCCTCCCCGGAGAGAACTACCCGGCCCTGGTCCGGGTCCTCTCCCTGCGCAACATCTCCTCGAAGACCCTGGAGGGGGAGGTCGTCGACGGGGCGGCCCGGATCCTGCCCTTCGGCTGCGACCTGGAGATCCTCCAGACCACCGCCCGCCACATCGAGGGGATGATCGGGGTCTTCGAGGCCGGCGGGGTCCCGGTCTTCCGTCTCAAGCAGAGTCCGGCCGACGTCGAGCGGATCGAGGAGATCCGGCGGGGGAACTTTTTCGCCGCCTTTGCCGGCGGGGGGTCCGGACCGGCCCGGACGTCGTATATCGTCGATCCGGCGGCGATCTTTTCCGACAGCGAGATCTACGACCGGCCCTGGGAACTGGAGCGGCTCGGTCCGGGCGAGGTTGCCCGCCGGCCCCAGTCCCGGCAGAACAAGACCCCCTGCGCCTTTGCCGCCGTCCCCTTCCGTCTGGAGCCGGGAAAAACCTTCCGGCTCTATTCCATCATCGGCCAGGCCGATCAGGACGAGATCCCCGGCCTGCTCGAGCGATTGAGTCCCCGGTACCTCTCCGCCAAAAGGGAGGAGAACGCCGGGATCATCCGGGAGATCAAGGACCTGAGTTTCACCGCCTCCGGCGAGCGGGATTTCGACAACTACTGCCGGCAGACCTTTCTCGACAACGTGATCCGCGGCGGGATGCCGACCGTCTTTCCCACCGCCGAAGGCCGGTCGGCCTTTTACGTCTACTCCCGCCAGAACGGCGATCTGGAACGGGACTATCACTTTTTCGTGGTCGAACCCACCTACTACTCCCAGGGGACCGGGCACTACCGGTCGGTCAACCAGAACCGGCGCTGCGACGTCAGGTTCTTCCCCGAGACCGGAGACGAGAACATCCGGATCTACCTCAACCTGATCCAGACCGACGGTTACAACCCGCTGGAGATCAACCAGGTCACCTACCGGGTCAAAAACCGGACGGCCTGCCGCCGCTGGCTGAAACAGACCGCCGGGAAGGAGAAGTTCCGGCGGCTGAAGAGATTCCTCGACGATTCCTTCTCTCCCGGGGAGTTCGCGATGGCGGCGGAGAAACTCCGGCTCCGGGGGTCGGACGACCCCGACCGGCTGCTGGGGAAACTGCTCGGCTACTGCGTCGAGGAGGACTCGGCCGACATCCACGAAGGCTACTGGGTCGATCACTGGCTCTACAACCTGGACCTCCTGGATTCTTTTCTCTCCGTCTTCCCCGACCGGGCGGAGGAGCTGCTGGTCAACAACCGCCGGTATTATTTTTACGACAACCCCGATCTGGTCGTCCCCCTGTCGGAGAAATATCTCCTCACCCCCGCCGGGGTCCGGCGTTACGGCGCGGTGGTCCGGGACCGGAAGAAAACGGAACTGATCGCCGCCCGGGAGCGGTTCCGGCGGCGGATGCGGACCGCGGACGGCCGGGGCGAGGTCTACTACACCTGCCTCCTGGTCAAGCTGCTCTGCCTGGTCGCCAACCGCCTGGCCACCCTCGACCCTTATGGTATCGGGATCGAGATGGAGGCCGACAAGCCCGGCTGGAACGATTCGATGAACGGGCTGCCCGGGATCATCGGCTCCTCGCTCTGCCAGACCTTCGAAGTCGAGCGGGCGCTGAAATTCCTGATCTCCCGTCTCGGGGATATCCCCGGGCCGGCGGCGGTTTACACCGAGCTGGCCGACTTCATCGCCGGCCTGACCCGGCTGGCGGCCCGGCGGGCGGCGGGCAAGATCACCGCCCTGCGCTACTGGGACCTGAGCAACGCCCTGAAGGAGAAGTACCGGGCCCGGACCGCTTACGGTATCTCCGGCCGGGAGAAGACCCTGACCCGGGATGAACTGGGCTGCTTCCTCGAATCGGGTTTGAAGTTAATCAGCCTGGTCTACCGCCCGGAGAACCGCCGCCGGGTCTTCAACCCGGCCGGGATCCCCTACACCTACCTGGTCAACCGGGTCACCCGTTACCGGAAGCAGAAGGACAAGGAAGGCCGGGTCCGGCGCAACCCCGACGGGCTCCCCCTGGTCGAGCCGCTCTCCTTCCGCCAGGAACCCCTGCCCCTCTTTCTCGAAGGCCCGGTCCACTATATCAAGGTCCACCCCGAACAGGCCGAAACGGTCTACCGGGCGGTGAGGGACTCCGGTCTCTTCGACAAAAAACTTCAGATGTACAAGGTCTGCGAATCCCTCGAGGCGGCCCCGTTCGAGATCGGCCGGGTCAAGGCCTGGGGCCCGGGCTGGATCGAGAACGAGTCGGTCTATACCCATATGGAGTTCAAGTACCTGCTGGAACTGGTCCGTTCCGGCCTCCACCGG
>PWXJ01000025.1 GCA_003561965.1 PVC group bacterium | reverse complement strand
GGGACTACTGGCTGGCCAGGAGGGAAAGGGGTTGTCGGCCTGGAGAAATAGCACCGGGGCCGGCGACGGCGGTTCCGACCTGAAATCGGCACAGATGCCTGCTTCCCTGAAAATGCTCAAAGCTTACACCAAGGCTTCCGCCGGCATTCTCAGGGCCAACTTCCAGAGGCTGCCTCGGCCCTATAAATTGACCCTGGCCCTGACCTATAGGTGCAATTTTCGTTGTCGGACCTGCCTGACCTGGCGACGTCCTCCTTCCCCGGAGATGCCGCTGAACGAGATTGAAGAGTTTTTCCGCCGGCAGGGTTACTTCTCCTGGGTTGATTTTACCGGGGGGGAAATAGCTCTCCGGGACGATCTGGGGGAAATTCTTCAGGCGGCGGCCGGCTTATGTTCCCGTTTGGTTGTGCTGCATTTCCCCACTAACGGCTGGCTGACGGAAAAAATTATCCGGGCGGTCCGCGCGGTGAAGAAGAGACCGGGGTTGCGATTTGTGATTACCGTCAGTCTGGACGGTCCTCCCGCTGTGCACGACCGACTCAAGGGAATCGAAGGGAGTTGGGAACGGGCGCTGGAGACCTATGTCGCCCTGCGTGCCGAGAAGGGGGCCGAAGCATACCTAGGGATGACTCTGCAGAGAGAAAATATCGTCTTGACCCGTGAGACACTGGAGGCCGTTCAAGAGAAAATCGTGGAAATTACCCCGGGCGACTTCCACTATAATCTCGCCCAGAATTCCTTCTTTTACGACAACCAGGACCTGAATCTTTCCCTCGGGCCGTCCGCCGACGAAGTTTTACAACGGGTTACCCCCTCGTATCAAATTTTCTCCAGTCCCCGTCATTTTCTGGAGCGTTCCTATCTGAAGAATTGCCGTAAATTTATCAAAGACGGGTTAAGTCCTTTGCCCTGCCAGGCCCTCTCCGCTTCCTGCTATATCGATCCTTCCTGGGATGTCTATCCATGTACCGCCTACGATTATTGCCTGGGCAACCTGCGCCGGCTCGGCTTCCGCCTTGACCGGGTCTGGAGGGATCCCCGGGCGGTTTCTCTCCAGCGGGAGATAATCGGGGGGGATTGTCCCCAATGCTGGACTCCCTGTGAAGCTTACGGGACGATCCTGGGGAACCTGTCCCGACTCCGCCGGGGCAAGAAGACGGGAGAGGCGAAATGAGAGCAAAGGGCGTGACCGGCTGGCCGGCGGCGTTACTGATCTCTACCCTGGCCTTTCTGTCCTTTTACTTCAACGCCTACTTTTCCTCCGGATACCGGGGGATGCTCGGTTATGAGAACAAGGACACCCTGGCTTTTTTGCAGTCTTATTTTAACTCCGCTCTCCAGGGGTCAACCCTTCTCTGGGATCCGGTTTATCTCCAGTACACCCCCCGTTTTCCTCAGGCGCCGATCTATTCCCCGATAACGCAATTATTCGTCGGCCTGGTCCGCGCCGGATTCCCCCCGGAATTGGAGAGCTTTATGCCCCTGTATCTCCTGGTCCTGGCCCTGATCCAGATTGGCTGCACTCTGACGATGTTTTTCTTTCTCCGGACTGCCGGGTTCGGTTTCTGGCCGTCTATTGTGGGAGGGCTGATTTACTCCTACAACCATCAGACATTCGCATTCGGGATAAATCACGGATATGAAAGGATCAGCGCCGTTTTAATGGTGCCGTTGTTTCTGATGGCTTTTTTCCGAGCGCTGGAGAGTAGGCCGGGATCATCCCGTCGCCGCTTTTTCACCGCCGCGGCCGGATTGCTCACCGGTCTGGCCCTGGTTATGAACGCCGACATCAAACCAACGGCATTTTTCCTGATTTTCCTGGCTTTAGTCGGATTGTTCTATCGTCCGTTTTCCCGGAAGAACCTGATCACTGTCGGCGCGATCATCGCCCTGGCCCTGGGGATATTCGCCGTCCAAGCTCTTCCCACCATCTATTCCCTCCCCGGGCAGGGACGGGGAGCCGAGTCCGTCGCCGCGATTATGGATTTTTCCCTCACCCCGGCACAGATGGCCTTGACTCACTTCTGGACTGGTCTGACCCCGCGTTGGGATTACCACTGGGAGAATACCCTGGAATTTTCCCTTTCTCTGCTTCCGCTGGTTATGATCGGTCTGGCGGCGCTTTTTCGCCATCGCTGGAGGAACATATTCCTGGCGGCCCTGGCCTTTTCCTTTCTCTGGATACTGGGAAAATATTCTCCGCTGGCGGCTCTTCAGGGCTGGGTGATGCAGTTGACCGCCCTCCGGCACCCGGTCCGGATGGCGATGCTTCTCTACTTCTGCTATGCGTTCCTCGCCGCCCTGGGGACTGAAACCATACTCCGGAACCCGCCGCGATGGTTCTGGTTGGCGTTTTTATTGATTATTCCTCTGTTCGGTCTGGGATTGCGAATGTCCGGAACCGGGGATATCCCCTTGCGGTTCATTGTATTTTCGCTGTTCAGTTGTCTGGTGCTCCTGGGGATCGGCGCGAAGCGACTGCCAACTAAATCGGTGGCGGTGCTGGTCATATTCTTCATTCTGGAGAGGACTACGGTAGGAATACCCCCGGAAAAAACCACCGTTACCGACCCTACGGTTTATTACCCCCTCGAGGAAATCTATCGCCACCATCCCCGGGTAAAGTCGATCCTGGAGAACCCGGAACACCGGCGCTGGCGGGCGTTCTTCGCGGCCAAGGAATTTCCGGAAAAGAACGCTTTCAATCTCTACCTGAACGCTTTCACGGACGGGATCCGCCCCATCTTCACCTACCTGTATATCGAGGAGGAGATGACCAAAGTCCGTGAGGTCCAGGAGGTAATCTTCGACGACTGGTCCCACCCGATGTGGAGTCTGCTCAACGTAAAGTACTTCGTCGATCTGGAAGGCTACTTTGATCTCTGGGGAGAAGAGTATACCAGCCGGACGGGGCTGGAATCCCTGATCCGGGTGGACGAACACGTCCGGGTCAACCCCCGGTCGGAGGAGGAACTTTTCGTCCGCTACCGGCGCCGCCACGTGGAGACCGACGAATGGTTCCTGGAGGGGTTGCGGGCCGAACGGCTGGACCTGGAGAATACGGCCTACCTGGACGGGGTCGACCCGGGGATTCCCATCCCCGGAGACGAGGCCGTTGATCGGGGCGGGGAGGAAATCGAAATCCTGGAGCGGAAACCGGACGAGATCATCGCCCGGGTCCGGTTGCCCCGGCCCGGGGTTCTGGTCTTCTCCGAGTTCTGGTTCTGGCCCTGGCGGGTGACGGTGGACGGCGAGAGCCGTCATTTGCGGAGGGCCTACCATATCCTCCAGGCGGTCGAATTGGAGGCGGGTGAGCATATGGTTAGTTTTTATTTCAATTCCCGCCATCCCGCCTTCCTGATTCCGGTCGTGGTTTCGATTGGTTTGATAGTAATCCTGGGACTGTATTGCCTGGTCCAGATTTTTAAACGTCAATCGGACGGGATATCAGCACTGTCCGATTGCCGGGCCCCTGATTGACGGAAGGGACGGACTGTAGTATATGTCTAAGCGTGGGGCCGGGATAATCCGACTCTGCGGCAAGAACCAAATAATGGAACCAATATAAAGCACCGGCATCTCTATACGGTTGTAACCAGGTGTTCTCTGGGTGTTCTCCTGGCTATCGAGGCTGTCCGACAAGCCCCAAAATGTCATCGCGAGGAGCGAAGCGATGAAGCGGTCCCACTATCGGATATAAGATTGCGCTTGGCAACAGATTGAGATTTCTTTGCCCCTTCGGGGCTTGCAATGACAGTAAAGAAAGCCGAGAATGAGATTGTCGGACAGCCTCTATCGGGGAGTACCAGAGACCGGTAGCGGCCACTCGCATCCGGCCACTTCCGGAGCTCAACTGGGAGGACACCCTGTGGTTGGGGGAGGAGGTCGTGTTGCTCGCCAGTTCTCATAATCTGGAGAGCGAACGGAGAAAAATCTCCTGGATAACAACCCCCGCGCCTTCTGGTACGTTGCTGTATCGCTGAGGGGAATGCCGGCCTGGGTGGAAGTGGATTTCGGGGAGAACAAGCCGATCACAGTGTCTGCCCTGAACAATCAACACTCCGGCGACTATGAAGAATAGGAAAATTATCACCCCGAGGCAGGTGCCGGAGTACAATACTTATGAATTGCTGCCGGATCGGAAGCGGACAAAATACTGCATTGGCATCCCGGTTATCAATGAAGGCGCCAGGCTGAAAAATCAATTGGCACGGATGCGGGCTCTGGGGATCGATAAGCTTACTGATATACTGATTTTTGACGGCGGATCTAATGACGGTTCCACTGACCGTGATTTTCTCGAAAGCATCGGAGTTAAGGCGTTGCTGGTAAAGACCGGACCGGGGCAACAGGGGGCGCAATTCCGGATGGGGTTCGATTACCTGCTCAAGTATGATTATCGGGGTGTTATCACTATGGACGGCAACGACAAGGACAGTGTTGACAATATCCCGGATTTCATCAGGGAGATGGAAAAGGGTTATGACTTCGTCCAGGGGTCGAGGTTCATCCGGGGCGGCCGGCACGAGAACACGCCGATTATCAGGCTGTTGGCGATCCGCCTGGTCCACGCCCCCTGGATTTCCCTCATCGCGCGGTATCGCTGGACGGATACGACCTCGGCATACCGTGGGATAAGAAGAAGAGTACTGGAGGACCGCAGGCTGGACATTTTCCGCGGGATATTCTCGACCTATGAACTGCTCTACTATATGTCGGCGTACGTTCCGCGTCTGGGTTTTGTCGTAAAGGAGATCCCGGTTGCCCGAAAATATCCGGAAGAGGGGAAAACCCCGACCAAAATCAAGTTCGAGGATAAGGTTAAGCTGCTCTGGGGGCTGGTAAAAATATCGGTTGGCTTCTACGGTTGTGTGCCGATCCCCAGATCCCGGGTGGGCTGAAGACATCTGTTATGAAAACGGTCGATCGCCGCGACTTCCTTTTTTTGCTTCCTCTGATGATCGTATGCGTTCTGGCTTTTTATCGTTTTCCCCTGTTACAGGCCGATGATCATTTATCCGTCATCAGCGAGATCTATCAGACCGGGAGATGGCCGACGCCGGACGGAACGAAACTGAGAATGGCGCATCATCCTCTCGCCCATCACTCTCTCGCCGCCCTGACCTGGAAGGCGCCCGAATTGATCGGTCTAGGGCCTGTTTACTGGCCGGAGAGCGCCCAGGTTCTGTCATTGTTGTACGCCCTGGGAACCGTCCTTCTGGTAGCCCGAATCGTCGGGCATCTGGTCCCTGTTCCGGAAGCCCGGCGGATGGCCTACCTGGTCTTCGGGACTTTCACCGGGTTTGTGATCTCCGCCGTGTCCGTCTCCAACGATATGGCTATGGCCTTCTGGGGAACCGCCGCCCTGTTGGGAGCGGTGAAAATTATGCGGGATTCCCGTCCGCCCTCATACTGGCGGATTGCCGTACTGGGAATAGTTCTGGGTCTGGCGTTGTTAATGAAGGTGAGCGCCCTGGCTATGCTCTCGGCCACGGTCTTCTGCTTGATCTCAAGGCGATGGTATTATGGCGATGGATGGGTAGATATCGGCAAGCGGGTGGTTGTTATCACTATGATATGCCTGATCTTCTATCTCCCGTCCGTCTGGCGTTTCCCCGAAACGCTCGGTGCCAACCCGAACGAGGCCCACCACGTTACCGGCGGGCTGAGTATTCATAACCGTTCCCTGATGGCCGATATGTTCATCCTGCCCCTGGCCGAGCTGATGAAGCGTCCTTTCCAGGTAACTCCCGGTGTCTGTTATGTCAATCGGGCTGACTACTCTTTCTGGACCGGTATATTCATATCCAACTGGTCACTGCCGAGTCATCTGCCTGATCCTCCCAATCCTTATATTACTGTTCTGTTTTTTCTGACCGCGTTGTTTGTGGCTCTCTGTATCTGTTGCGGTGGGGCGATCGCGGTCCGGGGGGCGTTTTTCCGCCCGGAGCTTTTTGTCGTTCTGATCTGGATCCTGATTTTCGCGGCGGTCTGGGTGGTAGCCAACTTGTTCGGCGGTTTCCCGGTCGCCGACGTTCGGTATATCCTGTTTTCAATCGGCAGCCAGATAACCTTCCTGGCGCTATTCTACCAGTTCGTTCTCCGCCGCCTGCCTCGTTTCAGAAAGGTGTTCTGGTTGATTATCTGTTCACATATGCTCCTGTTCCTGCTGATGGCCATCAACGGGCCCTTCTATTACTTCCACTCCACCTGGCCGAACCTGCATCCGCCGTGAAGACGCGCAACGGGTAGGCGTCATTTTGTCGAGCTTTCTGCGGCATAACCGTAACTCGCCAGCAAAATAACAGATGATACAGAGGATGAATAAGGGAAGGTTTAAACCCCTGTCCGATTCGGTTAAGCGGCTGCTTCCGGCGTTATTAATCGGTTTGTTTATCTTCCTGGCCCTGGCGGCCGACCGTGCTCCCGCCAAGAAATTTCTTTTCAGCACGGAGACCAAGGGGATCTGGTCACTGTTTCGCCTCGAGACCCTGGATTTCCGGGCGCCACTGCCCGATGCCGTCGTGGCTTACCCATTCCAGTCGCTGCCTTATATGCTGCTGCTCAAGACGGTCCACTCTTTCGTCCCCGACCGGCTCCTCGCCCTGCGTTTAGTCTCGGTCCTGGCCGCTACAGCCAGCCTCGTTTTCATTTACCTGATCGCCAAAATCCTGATATCGCGTACGGCGGCGATCGTGGCTCTCTTCTTCCTGGTCACCGGGTCGGCTTTTATTGAGACCTCCCGGGCCTTCGGTTACGTATCCCTTTCCCATTCGGCGTCCCTTATGGCAATTCTTTTTGCCGTCATCGCCTGGGACAGAAACGACCGGTGCCTGTGGGTGGCGCTTTCAGGAGCGGCTGGCTATCTGGTGCTTTATTTTTATGCACCAATGCGGATAACGGCTATACCGCTGATAGTTCTGATTTACCTGATATCAGGCCGGGACCGGTGGCGGAGGCTATTGTTGTTCGGAGGAGTATTTGTGGGGCTGTTGGTCGGAATCGGATTATTTCAAAGAGGGCACTCCGGCCTGATATTGAGGATACTTCAATTCGGGCGCTGGTGCGAGTACACTGGTTACGAGACCCGGCCGTTTATTTTTTCTCAGTTTATTACGCACGTAAGAATTCATATCCCAGTTATGCTTGGCTATCTGTTCAACCTGAACAGAATTCAGTTTGTCACCCAGTGGACGCCCGGATCGGAGTACTCCCGGCTTTTTCATTCCGCTTACATCCCATTCTGGATTATCGGGCTGGCTGTCTGCGGGTTGCGCCGGAAACGCGGGGATATTATTGTGCTTCTAATGACGGCCTGGTTCATTTTCTCCCGCCTGCCGGCACACGGAATATGGCCGCGTCGCGTCATCGATATTCTCTATCCCCTGTCTCTATTAGTCGGGGTCGGAGTCACCTTTTTCTATTCTTGCCTGGTTCGAGTATTCGCGGGAAGGAATTGCCGGAGGTGGGCCTCGGTGGTTCTGGGCTTATTTCTACTGGCGGTCGGCTCCTCCGAGGCCAGGCTTTTCCTCTTCGAACTAGCCCCCCCGCAGCCCAACGTATCGGCAGAAACCCTGGCCGAGGTTGGGAATTTTTTGCATAACCGACTGAAGAACAACCATATGGTGACCTTCCCGTACTACTGCAATTCCTTCGTGGTGGGGAATAAGTATCTGGTCAACAGGCTCAAGGGTGATGAAATTGTCAGATCCGTCAATATTATCGGGCCGCCCCCAAGCTTTCCCCCGATATGGAGGATGTTGACCCGCTATATGGCGGCTTCGATTCTGACCGGCAAACCCTTGACTTTTATCCATTGCGCTCCCATCTCCGGAGATTTCCAGCCGGCGATGGACTGGTCGAATCGATATTTTCCCGGGGCCCTTGCCCGAGCTGAAATTGCCGAAGGAATCTTCGAGGTTTTAACTTTCAACCCGCCGGCTGACGTCTCGACAAATCTCATAGCCTCGGAAAGACCCGCAGTTCGCGTGTCCGGGGGCCCGGTTCCGGAACCGCAGCCCTTCGCCCGGTGGGAGTTGGTGTTTGACTACTGGCGGCGCGCAAGTTTCAACGTGGAGATTTGGCCCTCTCGAGAAGGAGACCCTCCCTGGATAGTCTTCGATTTTAGCGACGACAACCGAAAGATTCCCAGAGGTCTTCTGGCGATGCCGCCCGGTGACCGTACTTCTTCGCGCCCGGACCGGTTTATCCGTCAGGCCGTGATCTCGGCCAGCTCGGATGGCGAAAGCTGGGAGGAATTACGCCGGATCAGGGGAGACCGGGTTTCCACCCGGCCCTGGCAGGCTTATCTGTGGACCATACCGGGCGATCGGCCTTTCCGTTATTACCGGCTGGAGTTTTTTGACGATGACAACCGTCCCGCCCGCTCAGTAAAGATGAGCAATATCTGGTTGTTGGAATCGGAAAATCATTATGTCGGGGAATTATATCGGATTGAAGTAGTGGCCTGCGATGACTGGTAACCCGCGGGGTACCATATCGGGAAAATCGACGTTTTCCCCGGGATAGATATTTAATTTTTCCGCCATCCGGACCGGGGCAAGCTGACTTTCAACAACAAGGGAGGAAATCAAATTGAGGCGCCGGGGTTTTGGTCTGATCTCCGTCTGGTTCATCCCGGGCGTGCTCCTGGCTGTCGGCGGATGCCGGAAACCGATACCGGTTGTTCCACTTCGGGCCGTTGCCGAGATCAACTGGGAGGATAATCTGCTGTTGGGGGAAGGGGTCGAGTTGGTGGCCAGTTCTCATAACCTGGAGAACGAGCGGGTGGAGAATCTCTTGGACAACGATCTCCGCACCTTCTGGCAGATTGAGGAGTCAAAGTCGGGCCTGATGGCCTGGGTGGAAGCGGATTTCGGGGAGGACAGTTCGGTGTCAGTGTCGGCACTGGCCGCCCGGCCCCGGGTCGGTCATACCAACCAGTTTTTCCGCAACGTTCAGGTTCAGGCCTCCGATGACGGGGAAAAATGGAAGACCATAGCCTGGGTGAGGCAGGACGTTCCTCCGGATGAATCCGTCTGGTACCGCGGTGATTTTGCTAACCGGGAAGCCTTTCGTTTCTGGCGGCTTTTGATCCCGGACGGTCACCTGGGGCCGCGGAAGCGTTTTTTGTCCATCGCCGACCTCGCTTTGTTTTAATGAAAATGCCTGCAAAAGTGTATCTGGCGGCCGGGATGATAGCTTTAGCGCCGGCTACCCTTATCGCCGGAGACCTGTTTCAGGCGGTTTACGATGGCCGGCCCGAAGAGATACCCGCCCTGGTTACGGCCGGCGCCGATGTTAACGCCGGAAATCCCAACGGCTGGACTCCCCTAATGGTTGCCGCCTCCCGGGGGGACCTGGAGGCGGTCAAGCTGCTTTTGTCCGCCGGGGCTGATCCCGACATTGCTTCCCGCACCGAGTATTATTCCGGATTCACCGCAGTTATGGCGGCCGCTTTTTACGGGCATCCGGAGGTGGCCGAAGTCCTGGTTGCGACCGGCATCGAACTCGACGCGGTGGATAATCACTATTACGGAGAAACCGCCCTGATGCTGGCGGTGAAACGAGGCATCCCTGAAACCGTCAAAGTTCTGCTGGCCGGAGGGGCGGACGTGAACGTGGCTAACCGCAACGGCGTGACGGCGCTGATGTATGCCGCCTCCTACGGGCGGATGGAGATGGTGGAGATGCTGCTGGCGGCCGGAGCCGATCCCGAAATCCGGGATCACGCGGGGTTAGACGCTTCCCGTTGGTCTTTTCTGGCCGGTTCCCGGCGGGCAGAAATCCGTAGTTTGCTGGAAACGGAATAGCAGGGAAAACAGGCAGAGGGGAGAGTGGAGGAAGGCGCCGGTCTGGGCGCAGGACCAGGAGCAGTGACAGCCGGCTGAGAGTTTCCGGTAGTTTGTATAGTATTTCCGGGCCGGCTTTCCAGCCAAGACGCGGCGGATATCGTAGTCATAGTCACGCAGGTTGCCGAATACGGCGGGGTAGGGTTCGCAGGGCGAGAGGTCGCCGTTTTCCCGCAAAACGAGGATCGACTTTCCCGCCCGGCAGTACTTTCCCAGGTTTTGGTCTTTCTCCCAGCGTTCGATCGCCTTTTCCTTGGCCCGGTGAAAGGCGACCGAGAACCGGGAGAAACGGTCGGCCCGTCGGGAGCGGTTGATCCCTTCGACGGCGGCCTCCAGCCGGCGGTAGATTTCCCGGTCTTCTCCTTTTACCAGGGCTCGGTAGGACTCGTCGACGCAGGGGGTGAGGACCAGGCGGTGGAAGAAAAACTTATCGATCCATTCCCGGTAGAACTCATTCAGCCGGTCGCGGGTGTCCTCGGAGAAGACGGTGACGATCTGGATGTTCAGGTTGGG
>PWXJ01000115.1 GCA_003561965.1 PVC group bacterium | reverse complement strand
GGCAAAACCCTTGCCTTCCCGGCCGGACCGGGTATAGTATATTTCAAGAAAGAGACCCTGACCAAGGAGGCCCTATGACCTGTTCACCGTTACTGTTTATCGGCTCCCCCGGCTGGCTGGAGATCATCCTGGTCCTGGCCGTGATTCTGCTGATCTTCGGGGCCCGCAAGCTCCCCGAGATAATGGGTTCGTTCGGCAAGGGGATCAAGGAGTTCAAGAAGGAGATCAACGAGGTCGGCCGGGAGATCGACTCCGGCGGGAAGAAGGAAGAAGCGGATTCCACTCACCGGAAGACGGCGGAGCCTGAAGACCGCCCCGGGGAGAAGCCGCCCGATGCCGGAGGAACGTAACCCGTCCGGGAAGCCGGAGGAGAAGCCCTTCCTCGACCACCTGGAAGACCTCCGTTTCCTGATCCTGAAGATCCTGGCCGCCTGGGGGGCGGCCTCCCTGCTGGCCTTCGCCCTGGCCGGGCGGGTGATGACCGTGGTCCAGTGGCCCCTGGTCCGGATGGTCCGGGAGTACGGGCTGCCCGAGGGGGAGTTCGTGCTCCGCAGCCTCAGTCCCCCCGAGGTCTTCCTGATCAGCCTCCGGCTGTCGATCCTGGCCGGGCTGATCGTCGCCCTGCCGGTGATCCTGTATTTCCTCTCCCGGTTCCTCCTGCCGGCCCTGAAACCGGAGGAGAAAAAATCCCTGGTCCCCGCCTTCGTCTTCGGGGGCGCCCTCTTCTTTGCCGGGGTGGTCTTCGCCTACGCGGTGGTCCTCCCGGTGAGTCTGAGGTTCTTCTGGGCCTACACCCTCCGGCTGGGGATCCGGCCGGAGTGGACCCTGGCCAACTACATCGGGATGGTCGGGAAGCTGACCCTGGGATTCGGCCTGGTCTTCGAACTGCCGGTGGTGATTATGCTCCTGGCGGCGATCGGGATCATCGACCACCGGACCCTGCGGCGGAAGCGGCCTTACGTTATGATCGGCATCCTGGTGATGGCGGCGGTCCTCACCCCGCCCGACGTGGTGACCCAGGTATTGATGGCGGTTCCCCTGTTGATCTTATTCGAGATCTGTGTAATATTGGCGAAGATACTGTTTCCCGGAAAGTCCCGGAAGGTCTGATCCGGGCCAAACTCGCAAAGGAGGTGGGTACCATCGCCACGGAAGAAATCTACAGCCAGAGGATATCCTGCGGGAAGAGAACTTACTTCTTCAACCTCAAGGAACAGTCCAGCGGAACCCGGTTCATCGACATCGTGGAGTCGAAGTACGAACGCCAGGACGACAGCCATCAGCGGGTCCGCCTGATGATCTTCGAAGACCACATCGACGAGTTCGTCCGGGCCCTGAGCGAAACCGCCCGGCGGCTGAAGGAAGACTGAAAGCAGAATGATTGATCGACGGACCCGGCCGGCACCCCGGCCGGCGCCGTCCCCGGGGCAGTAGCTCAGCTGGGAGAGCACCACGTTCGCAACGTGGGGGTCGGCGGTTCGAACCCGCTCTGCTCCATCTACTTAGGCCTGGAGCGGCCGTCAGGTCCACCCAAGCTCCAACGGCGCGGCCGTCCGGAGGTTCCTCGAGGAGACCCGGGGAATTCCAGCGGCTTATTACCACTCTACAATGAGGTTTCCGTCCCTGTCCCATTCCTTCCGGCTGATCAGCTTATCGTCACGGAACTCGGTCTCTTCCTTCTTTTGCCCGTTCTCGTACCACACGGTCCACTTCCCGTGAAACTCGCCGTCACGAAACTCGATCTCTCTTCTCTTCTGTCCGTTCTCGTACCAGCGTTTATTCTTTCCGTGAGGCTTGCCATCACGCCACTCACTCTCCGACTCCACCCCCCCGCTGGGCCAGTATGAAACAGCTATCCCCGTGAATGGCACCTCCGTATTGATTTCGTACAATAGGCCTTCCCTCCTCATCAATTTATCCGCTTCCACCACCCTCTGCTCCTCGCATACCCCCGTCAGAGTAAAGGCCACCCCCAGCACTATCGCCATCGTTACGCTCAATGCTCTCATCGATCTCCTCCTGATTCCCGGTTCATCGGGTTAGGATTGCCGCTTTTCCCTGCTTACCCGGCTCTGCTTACTCCGTCCGGGTCTTTTCCTGAGATTATTTACGGAGCTATCTCCCTGTTGTTACTGGATGTTGTCAGGGCAATCCGCAATCCCTACTGGCGGGGTTAATCTCAACAACCCCCGACTTTTGCCCTTGGAACTTCGACGAAACGCGGCGTCTAACGGAAAGTGTCGCCCCGCGAGTCTCCCTCAAAATAAAAGCCACCGCCTCCATACAAACTGGAGCGGTGGCTCAAACCCTCGTAAGCCCTATGGCGACATTGGCCCATAGGAAACCCCCCGAGGTTATCATCTCTGCAAACGTGGAAATATTTTACAAAGCAACCCATAATTATTCAATTTAAATAGCCGCCTGGGCAGCTTGCTCCGCTTGTGACGGGGGTTGATTGGGGCCCTGACTCAACTCATTTGGTTCTGCCGGGAAATTTCAGGTAAAGGATACCGCGATAGGGCAGTTCATCCGCTCCCTTTCACCCACTCAGCCCCAGAGATGGTGTTTCTGGTGTTCTCCGAAAGCGCAAAGGGCGGCCCCCCGAAACCGGGGAGCCGCCCTTGCATCTGAATGTAATCGATAATCTTCCGAGACACCGACATCCTAAACTAAGTAGCAGAAACTAAAGCGGTTTTTCGAACAATTGGGAAGTCTACTTGCAGACAGAAACTGCTAGCTGGTGTGAAACATTCGAAATCAGTTCGGTCACTTCCTCAAGATCACCAATTTTTTCATCACTTCTGCTAACCTTAACTGTTCCAGAATCAACATCCACAATCGTTACGTGGACGATGTGCTTCCTTCCAACGCTACTGATTGAACCATAAGCAACTTTCGACACCCCAAGAACCATCCCAAACTCAGTCGCGCATAACCTATCGTGGCAATCAGCATAGTCATATTCGTTTTCTGCTGCGATCCTTTCCATTGCAGATCTTTCCATTACATCGAAACATCCCGTCTCGGCTAATCTATTCCTAAGTAAATCCTCCATAATTGAACCGATCTCTTCTTGCATCCCTTGTGCTCTAATTCCGATCAATGCCAATAATTTTTTCGGTCCCGAATATTCTAGTACATACTCTTCCACGGACGGTTTGGTTTCTACGTGAACTATTTGCTCTTCTTCTGGTGATGCTATCCGGACCAGACTGACATTGATGGGTTTTGTCGAGTATTTGCCCTGATTTCGTGATGCAAGATCCACAACCATCGCAACCGGAAAGGCAGGCCAAATTAGTAACCACAGCAGATTTCCAGGAAAAAACCATCCTGCAAGGTGTTTATCTCTATCTATGATGCGCGGCCTATAGCCATCCTTCTCTATACGAATAATACAATCACTATTGCGAGGAACGGCCAGAGTGAGAGGAGTAATGCCCATTTCTAAGTTATCAAGCATTACAGTTGCGCCCCGGGGTTCCGAATTGACCACAATATTATCCGGCCCTGATTGAAACATTGTTGCGCAGCCTTGGACCACGATAAAACAAACTATCGTTATAACAGTTGTTATAATGTTCGCTACCTTGCTTTTCATCTGTTCTCCCTCCATATCAGATTCATCTGCTATATGTCCTGCTATCTCGAGAGTGCTGAGATAAGCCCCATCGCTCGCCGTAGGTAAAGTTCGGTTGTTATACAAAATAATGCCTGACAACATAAAACTGGGTCCAGGGAAGGAAGCCGGGCAACTATAACCGTTATTCCAAGGGGAGTCAACTGAAATATCCCTTGAAATATCCCTTGTTGCAATATCCCTTGTGACCAATTATGCTTGACTGGGAGGGCATCAATAATTAATCTTGATTGGTAGTTGGTGAATGGAGTTGTTGGCCACCGTTAACCTTAGTAAAGGAGGGAAGAATGCAACAGCGTGCTTTGACGGTAGCCGTTATTATCTTAACTCTCCTGACGTCTTCTTGTGCCTCTATATTTAGCGGCACAAAAGAAACCATCTATATTAGAAGCGAGGAACCCAATACCGAGTTCTATTTAGGGGAACGGTATCTGGGCAGAGGGACCTCGGCTGTAACCACAATCCCGAAAAAACGCTTGAGCAGATCTATCCTGCGTGCCAGCAAAGAGGGTTGTAACTGTAGAACTACTCCGATTATGACCCAATTTGATGGCTTAACATTGCTGGGGCTTTTCTGGGACCTCGGTCTTGTATCCATTTTAATTGTTGATTTAGCCGCTACCGGGGCGGTAACCAAAGCTGCTCAAACTGATTATGTTCTTACCCCCGACTGCCCTTAGAAGTTAGGCACCACCCCTACACACTTATCTTCAGCAGTTCAATCAGCCGCTCAACTTAGTCCGGTCCGCGGGTAACGATGAACGGTTGGACCATCATCCTGGTCCTCCGCTTCTCTGCCTGGTGCGCAATCCCTCGTCCTTGGCTAATCGTATTGCTTCGCCCAATCTTCAACCCGGGGATTGATCTCCACCCTCCCCCCGCCCAGGTTGCGGTGTCGTATCAGCCAGGCTTCAGGTACTTAGACGGTCTAGCCGTTCCACTCGACCCGTAGCGTTTTCCTCGTCTTCCCCAGGAGCTTTACCCGGGCCGCGACCTTCTCCTGGGGGTTGAACAGGAGTTCCGGCGCTCCCTCCGCTCACCCTCAGCCTTGGGGATGGTGTTCCAGGTTTTTCAGAAGTTCCCCCCGCAAGACAAAGGGACGGCCCCCCGTCCCCGGGAGAGCCGTCCCTTACCTTACGACCTCGAAAGGTTAATTACCTCGACGAACCATCAAGGAACCAATGCCGCCGAGGGGTTGATGGAAAACCCGGATACCGGTATGTCGCCCACAGTCCCGAAGTAGGAGCGGGTGACTCCGCGGATCGCCCAGAGACCGCTGGAGGGCCGGAAGATCCCGATATTGTCGGAGAGAAAACCGGTGTAGTTACCGGGCACCGGCTGGTCACTTGTCCCCCCGAAGTAGATGCGGGTATACCCCCGTATCGCCCAGAGGCCTGTACTTGGTCGGAAGACCGCGGGTTCCGGATCGTAGTCGCCCGGCTCATAACTCCCCAATACCGGCCGGTCTCCGGAGGTTCCGAAGTAGACCCGGTCAGTCCCGGCAGCCCAGAGGCCGCTCGAGGGGCGGAAGATGGCTATTTGTTTGGGGAAATCCCTGCCCTGCGGATAGTACGGCACGGGTATGTCTCCTACCGTGCCGAAATATCTGCGGGTCAACCCGCGGATCGCCCACAGGCCGGAGGAGGGCCGGAAAACCGCGACGCCGACTGTTCCGTCGCCGGTATAATCCCCCGGGACAGGAATATCCCCCTGAGTCCCGAAGTAAACCCGGGGTCCTCCCCTCACCGCCCACAGCCCCGAGCTCCCGCGAAAGATGGCGATGTCGGTGGTCCCGTCGCCGGTGTAATCCCCGGGAACCGGAATATCTCCGGAGGTTCCGAAGTAAGCCCGGGTCACCCCGCGAACCGCCCACAGTCCCGAGGACGGACGGAATACCGCCAGGTCGCTGGTCCCGTCTCCTGTGTAGTCCCCGGAGTCTATGGCCGGATGGACCGGAGTCGGGATCGGGGTCGGAAAAGGTACAACATATACCGTCGCCCGTCCCGTCTCCCACTCATATTCAGCCGTAATCTCCACCTCTCCGGCGGATCGGGCTATCACCATCCCCCCGAGGGAAACATCCACGATCCAGTAGTCGCTCGATCTCCAGTCCGCCTCCTCGGTCACGTCGATTTCGTCCCAATCGTAAACGGCGTAAGCTTCCAACCGGCCGATGTCCCCGGGCCGAAGGTAGAGATACGGCGGGTCAATTATGATTTCGTCCGGGGACCGGGCGAAAGCGGACAGGGCCGCCAAGAAATAAAGCACCGCCAACACGCTAAACACCTTCAGACAGACGCAACATTTCATCTCCACAACCCTCCCAAATTCACCGGTAATCCGTTGAGTATGACGAATGAGATTATATATCTCCGGTCCGGGATAAGCAACCTGATACTATCATAACAGCGGGTTGGCCATCGGCCGTAATCCACCCCGGATGACGGTCAATCTTCTTCACCATTCCGGGATTTTGACCTTGCCCCGCCTGCTGATTCCGCTATATTGACTTTCGTGACCGGCAAGCTCCAACAGCTGAAAATCCTCCTGCCCCTGGCGGCCCTCCTGATCGGGGCGGTGGTCTGGGGACTCTACTTCACCCACCAGTACGACCTGGACCGGGGGTTGAACGTCAGCGACGGAATCGAGGCCATCGAGCTGGCCCAGGTGGCCCGTCGGGTGGCCGAGGGACGGGGGCTGACCACCGGCTTCATCCGTCCGGTCAGCCTCCGGTTCAACCCCGACTACCTCGACCACCCCGAACTGACCCATCCCCCGGTCTATATCCTGGTCCTGGCCGGGGCGTTCCGGCTCTTCGCCGCCCGGGACTTCACGGTCGTCGCGGCCTCGATCGTCTTCTTCTGGGCCGCCGTCCCCTGGCTCTGGTTCTGGGGGCGGAAGCTCTTTGACGACCTGACCGCCGGACTGGCCGTCCTCCTCTACTGCCTCAACCCGATCTTCCTGAGGCTCTCGATCAACGGCAGCCCGCTCCCGTTCATCGCCTTTCTCCTCTTCACCCTCCTCTACTTCCTCTACCGTTCCCGCCCCGACTCCCTCTTCTTCCCGGCGGCGGCCGGGGCGGTGATCGGCCTGGCCTACCTGACCCGCTACAGCTGCGGGCTCTGGCTCTTCCCGGCCGGCTTGCTCCTGGCCGCCGACGGCCGGAAACACCGGGTCCGCCGGATCGTTCTCCTGGCCGGGACGGCCTTCCTGGTCGCCCTCCCCTGGCTGATCCGGAACTGGGTGGTCGCCGGGGGCCCCTTCTTCACCCTCGACGGCTTCAAGCCCTCGATGTTCTCCGAACCACGTCCCGGCTACATCCTCTGGCGGGGATTCAGCGGACGCTCCCTGACCGTCCCCCAGCGGGGTTACTTCGTCTTCAAGAAGTTTCTCCTCGGCCTGAGGGACAGCTACGCCCGGGTGCTGTTGCTGACCGGGAACTTCGCCGGGGTCTTCGCCGTGGTCTCCGCGCTTTACCGCTTCCCCGACCGGAAATTCGACCGCCTGAAGTACGCCTTCTTCGGAATGCTGGTTCTGGAGTGCGGGTACCTGAGCCTCTTCCGGCCGGCCGGGCAGGGGACGGCCGTCTTCATCCCCTTCGCCGGCCTGCTGGCGGCCGCCTTCTTTCTCCACCTCCTTTTCCGGCTCCGGGGCCGGCGGGCCGCCCTGTCCCGGGCGGGGCTCGCCCTCTTCTTTCTCCTGCTGGTCTCGATCCCGATCTCCGACAAGCTCGGCCCCCGGACCTTTCCCCGGCTCCGGCTCTACAGTATCGAGAATATCCGGGAGGTGGCGGCGGCCGTACCCCCCGGCGAGATCCTGGTCACCGACGTCCCCTGGGCGGTTGCCTGGTACGGGGACGTCCCCGCGCTCTGGCTCCCCTTCCAGCTGGAGGATTACGAGGAGATCCGGATCTACCGGGAACCCGCGGTGGCCGGGCTCTTCCTGACCCCCTTCTACGGCGGGGCGTTCTTCGAACCGGGGGAGATCACCGCCGAGTGGATCCGGGTTTACGATACCGGCTGGGTCCCGGGGGGCTGGGGGCTGCCCTACCGGACCGTCCTCCCCGACGACCACTACTATATCTCCCGGCTGCCCTTTTCCGACGGGGGCGAAGGGAGTTAATGGCCGCGCCCTTACTGGTCGGACTGGGCGGCGGGAGCTGTGCCGGGAAGTCCACCCTGGCCGGCCGGGTCCGGGAGATCCTCAAGCCCCTGGAGACGGAGATCTTCACCTCGGACCGCTACTACCGCCCCCTCGACCACCTTTCGCCGGAGGAGAGACACCGGGAGAACTTCGACGATCCGGGGATGCTCGACCGGGAACTCCTGATCGAGCATCTCGCCCTCCTGAAGGCCGGGAAGCCGGCCGAGATCCCGGTCTACGACTTCCGCCTCCACACCCGCGCCAATGAGACCCGGAGCCTCCTCCCCAAACCGGTGATCATCGTCGAGGGGATCTTCCTTCTCGGGGACCCCGAACTGCGGAGGCTGTTCGACCTGGCGGTCTACGTCGAGGCCGGCGAGGAACTTCGGCTGGCCCGGCGGATCCGCCGGGACCGGGAGGAGCGGGGGAGGGACGAGGAGGAGGTCCGGCGGCGACACTACTCCCAGGTCCGGCCCGCTCACGAAAAACTGGTCCGCCCCGGCCGGAAAGCCGCCGACCTGGTCGTGAACGGCGAAGGGGACCCGGAAGCCGCCGCCCGGGCGGTCGCCGATCGGATTTTCCAGCTGATGGATTGAACCGGGTCGGGCGGCGTCGGCTTGATCTGGGAATTTAATCCCCGGCGAAAGTCAGAAATCGACCCGGAGCGGTTTTTTCAGCAGAAGTCCGAAGACCAGCGCCAGGACCAGGTAAACGATCGACCAGTGGGTCTCGAACCAGAGGAAGGGAACCGACCGGTGGGGGTAGTCGATCCGGATTGATTCAAACGGATTCTCCGCCCCGAGGGTCGGCGCGCCGGGGTAGAGGAGCGACAGCCCGAAGGAGGGACGCCCGGCCCGGGGGTAGATCGGATCGAGGACGGGGTCGGCCCGGAGGGGGAACTCGAACTCCGCCTCGCCGGCCCGGAAGACCAGGGGGTAGTCGCCCGCCTCCTCCACCCGCAGCCGCCAGGAAGCCTCCCCGCGGGCCGGGATCCGCACCGGCGGGGTCTCCACCTTCACCCCCGCCGGGACGGAGAGGGCGGGGGCGAGGGCGAGGAGGTCGGCCCCCGGCTGGAAACCGGCGGCGACGTTAACCGACTCCCCCGGGACCGGGGGCCGGTAGCCGTAGTAGAACTGCATCTGGATAATCAGCAGCCCGATCGGGACGAAGATCAGCAGCAGCGGGGGCAGCGCGTAGGTCATATACTTGAGCACCGACCCCATCACCCGCCCGAACTGGTTGATGATCCGGCCGAGGTCGTCCCGGAAGAGGTAGATCCCGAAGAAGTGCCCGAAGATCCGCTTCTTGGTCCGGGTGATCCCCTCCTGGTTGGAGAAGACCTTGTAGATCAAAAGGGCAAAGACCGCGGTGAGCAGGGCGAGCAGGGCGATCCCGAAGATCGCCGGGAGCCGGCGGAAGGGGGCCAGGAGCAGGCCGACCAGCAAGGTGACGATCTCGAAGAACCAGTTCATAATCAATCTCCTCCCGGAAACCGGGACCGGAGGAAGGAGTAAATATCGCAGACCCGGACACCTTTTTCAATCCCATAATTCCGGGGACACAATACTTAACTCCCCTGTAACTATTCAGGACCCGGTAACAGGGTACCCCCCCGGCGGGCTTGTCCCGCCGGAGGGAAAGTTCAGAAGATAGTCCGCGGCCACCCCACTCCCACCGGCGCGCGGGATTGGGGGGGTGTTGTTCTCTGATGAACTGATTCACCTGCCGGGTGAACCGGCAGGGGTCTTAAGACAAATTCCATATGGCCCAAGGATCCTGAATAGTTACACTCTCCGGAATAATTCGTACGAGGCCGGAAACAATCTGATATAATGGGGTTGTATAATTTTGTCGTGTATAGGCCGGCAACAACCCGTAAAATCACAGGGAAAGGACGATGGCTCCCCTGCTGAAATGCGATCGGGACGACGAAGACCGCGAACTTGATTTTGAACTCGATTACCAGCTCAGCCTTAGCGTCGAGGAGCGGTTCCGGATGATGTTCCGGAAGTCCCGGGAAACGGCCGAGCTGCTGATCCGGAATGGACACCGAAAGCCTGTTCAAATCATTAAACGCTCATAACGTGGAATACGTGGTGATCGGCGCCGCCGCTTTTCCCGTTCACGGCTACTCCCGCTCCACCCTGGATGTCGACATCTTCATCCGGCCCACCCGTCCTAACATCGATAGGACTCGTCAGGCCCTCCTGGATTTCGGCTACGACCTGTCTGACGTAACGGTCGAGGAGATGCTCTCCAAGAAGATCCTGATCCGGCAGTATATTCTCGAGACCGACCTCCATCCCTTCGTCAAGGGGGTTTCATTCGAGGAGGTGTGGCGGAACAGGGTGCTCAACCGGATCGGAGATACCGAAGTAGCTTTCGCGTCCCTGGATAACCTGATCGCTATGAAGGAAGCGGCCGGCCGGGACCGGGACCGGGAGGACCTCAAAGTCCTCCGCCGTTTACAAACCAGACGGTAAATACTAATTGTGCCCCCGGAATTATCTTGACGGCGGAGGATGAATCGGGGTAGGGTTGCCTCAATCAGTTCGAAAACGCGTACCCAACCTCGATGTCTTCTTCCCCCCCATCTCCCGCAAACCATCATCCCGTG
>PWXJ01000271.1 GCA_003561965.1 PVC group bacterium | reverse complement strand
GATTGGCAAGTATATTCCCGGTCCGAGGGATAGGGGGGACATTCGTCGAAGGCCATAATGATATCGGCCCCCAGGGCCTGCTGGATCCCGATCGATTTCGCCGGAGTCAGGGTGTGGAGCGAACCCTCGATATGGTCCCGGAAGACCACCCCCTCCCGGGAGATCTCGCGCAGATCGGCCAGGCTGAAGACCTGGTAGCCGCCGGAGTCGGTGAGGATCGGGCGATCCCAGTGCATAAAGCGGTGGAGCCCGCCGGCCTGCTTGAAGATCTCGATCCCCGGGCGCAGCCCCAGGTGATAGGTGTTGCCGAGGATGATCTGCGCCCCGGCCTCCTTCAACTCCTCGGGGGTGACCGACTTCACCGTCGCCTGGGTCCCCACCGGCATAAAGCAGGGGGTATCGACCGTCCCGTGGGCCAGCTCCAGCTTCCCGAGCCGGGCGGCGGTGGCGGGGTCTCTCTTTAAGACCGTGAATTTCATCTTTGAATTTTGCCCGCCAAACCGGCGGCGGGAAAGTAGCATAGGTATTCCTGTCTGTGCGGGCCCGGGGCATAGGCAATAATGCCTGTGCTACATTGGGCCCCGGGACGGACCGGGAGATAATTTTTTGTCACAGGATTAACATAGCGTCGCCGTAGCTGTAGAAGCGGTATTTTTCTTTTACGGCCTCGGCGTAGGCTTTGAGGATCTTTTCCCGTCCGGCCAGGGCGGAGACGAGCATTATCAGGGTTGAGCCCGGCAGGTGAAAATTAGTTAATAAATTATATTTTAGTTTAAATTCATATCCCGGATAGATGAAGATGTCGGTGGAGCCTTCGGTCGGGTCGAGGCGGCCGGTCCGGGCGGCTCCGCTCTCCAGCGCCCTGACCACCGTCGTCCCCACCACCCAGAGACGGCCGCCGGTCTCTTGCAAGCCGTTGACCAGGTCGACGGTCTCCTTGGGGATCTGGAAATCCTCGCTGTGGAGGCTGTGGTCCTCGATCTCTTCGGTCTTGACCGGCCCGAAGGTCCCGTAGCCGACCGAGAGGGTGATGAAGGCGATCTCCACCCCTTTCCGGCGGAGCGAGTCGATGATCCCCGGGGTAAAATGGAGCCCGGCGGTGGGGGCGGCGACGGCGCCGGGCTGCCGGGCAAAGACGGTCTGGTAGCGGACCCGGTCGCGGGCGCGCAGCTCTCCCGGGTAGTCTTTCAGATCCCGCTTGATGTAGGGCGGAAGCGGGGGGAAGCCCAGTTCTTCCAGGGCGGGGAGGATATCCCCGCCCCCGGAAAAGTCCAGGATCCCCCCCCCGCCCTCTCGCCGTTCCCGGACGGTTGCTTGCAGGCCGGCGCCGAATTCTATCTCGGTACCGGGACGGGTCCGGCGGGCGGGCCGGACCAAAGCCTCCCAGCCGCCGTCCTCCAGCGGGGAAAGCAGGAGAACCTCGGCCTTGCCCCCGGTGACGGATCGCTTGCCGAGCAGGCGGGCCGGGATGACCCGGGTGTCGTTGAGGACCAGGAGATCCCCGGGCCGGAAATATTCGACGATCTCCGGGAAGTCGCGATGCCGGACTTTACCGCTCTCCCGGTCCAGGACCAGGAGCCGGGCGTCCTCCCGCCGCTCGGGGGGGTGCTGGGCGATCAGTTCCGGGGGGAGGTGGAAGTCGAAATCGGAGGTCTTCATCGGCGGCCGGGGGACGAATGGATTGGGTCCATAAACCTCTCATACTCGCTGTAGAGGCAGCCGCAGTATTGCTGCTTGTAGAGATTATGGTCGGCGGT
Source organism: PVC group bacterium (assembly GCA_003561965.1). Classification (GTDB taxonomy): domain Bacteria; phylum Auribacterota; class Erginobacteria; order Erginobacterales; family Erginobacteraceae; genus Erginobacter. The sequence goes on along the minus strand of PWXJ01000271.1, from coordinate 934 downwards.
CAGTTCCCAGTGGCGCTTCCAGCCCGGACGGAAATCGCGGTAGAGGAACTTCACCCCGGCCCCGGCGGCCGCGGCCTCGCCGGCCTCCCGGGCCAGCTCGTGCTCCTGCCGCTTGCTGATCAAGAGTGTGGTGGTGAAGGCGTCGTATTTCCCCTCCCGCGCGACCAGGGCGGACTGTTTCAGCCGCTGATCGTAACAGAGGCGGCAGCGCAGGGACTCCCGGAAGGCGGCACGGCGGAAGAACTCGGGAAAATCGTAGCGGGGGGAAAAGATCACTTTCCCCGGGATCGCCGCCGCCAGCTTTTCCACCGCCTCCCGGCGGCGGAGGTACTCGGAGTAGGGGTGGATGTTGGGGTTATAGAAATACCCGTCGACCTCGTGCCCCTCTCCTTGTAAAACTTCAAAGGGGTAGGTGGCGCAGGGCCCGCAGCAGATGTGGAGAAGTATTTTCATCGGGAAGGGAATGGGGAATGGGGAATCGGGAATCGGAAATATAGAATTCTGACTCCTGTATCCCGGGTTTTTTACAACAGTTCCCCCTGGGCGCCCCGGGGGGTGTCCAGCCCCAGGTGTTCGTAGGCCAGGGGGGTGGCGCAGCGGCCGGTCCGGGTCCGCTTCAGGTATCCCTGCTGGATCAGGTAGGGCTCGTAGACCTCGGCCAGGGTATCCCCTTCCTCGCCGATGGCGACGGCGATGGTCTCGATCCCCACCGGGCCGCCGGCGAACTTCTCGATGATGGTCTTGAGGATCCGCTTGTCCATCTCGTCGAGCCCCTTCTCGTCGATGTCGAGCATCATCAGGGCCTGGTGGGCGACTTCCGGGGTGATCCGGTTGTCGGCCCGGACCTGGGCGTAGTCCCTCACCCTCTTCAGCAGGGAGTTGGCGATCCGGGGGGTTCCCCGGGAGCGGCGGGCGATCTCCAGGGCGCCTTCGG
>PWXJ01000300.1 GCA_003561965.1 PVC group bacterium | reverse complement strand
TCAAGCTGACCGGAGCCAGTCGCAACACGCTCAAGCAGCATTTCCGTGGGCTGGTTGAGCGCGGCACCCTGGACCAGCACGGCAGTGGCCGTGGGGTCTGGTACGACCTGCGCTGAACAGCTGCGGGACACGGGTTCGATCGCAACTCGCGCGCGGCCAACCCTGCCTGGTCACCGACGACGGTCTGCGCCAGCACCTGATCGCCTCGGGCAATTCGGCCAGATCATCCGCAAGAATTACCCGGCGGCGGTCGAGGTTCTCGTTTGTGCCCGGTGCCCGCTGGCGCCAAAGTGCCTCGAACTGGCGAACCCGGCCCGCCAGCCCCGCGGTCACCGCCCCTGCCGCGTCGCGCCCAGACCCTGGTTCGTGCCCTCCAGCCCCCGGCCCTGTCGAAAGGGCTCTTCGCGCTTCCCACGCTCGTGTACCGCCGCCAGGCCGAGCAGGAGGATCAGGATGAACAGCATGCTGAGGCGCGGAGACCAGAACACCGTGCTGAATATGCCAACACCCAGCGTGCCGCCCAGCGATGCCAGCACGGTCGTGGCCTCGAAGCTCCCGCTGACCGACCTCTTCAGCAGTTTCCAGAACGCGACCAGTGTGAGCAACAGGAAGCCGAAGAGACCGACCCAGCCCTGATCGAACCAGATTTCCAGCCACTGGTTCTCCGTGCGCCACGGCCACAGGTGGTGGGTCGTAAAATACCAATGCCGGCCGCCTTGGGAAAAGTCGCCGTTGCGCAGCACCTCCCGTCCGTCGGGGGATGTCAGACTAATACGGTGAATGTCGATCACGCGCTCCCGGCCCAGAACGGTGAACGACAAGGCCAGCTGGCGCCGCGCGAACCATGGACCCGTCTCCAGGCCGTCTGCCGAGAAACTCCATGTACTCGGCGCATCAGCCCCTTCGGGACCCGGTACGGTGAGCCTGGTCTGTCGGCAACCGAAGGAATGGCGGATGTGCTTTTCGCAAACAAAGACATGTAACCGCGCCCCTCGATCACTCAGCGCGTCGAGTTCCAGCGTGTACGTACCTTCCCTGGGGATGCGGATACGCTGGTTCAGGAACAGGGGATCCCCCGATCCGACGCGCAGGAACGAGTGACCAGAGCTTTCCAGGAAGGCAAAATCACCCGGCGTCCGTCCCTGTGGGTTCCCCCAGGTATAGGCGCTGGGAAAGCTGCCCATGCCCGAGCCGAGGACATTTCCGAACCGGCCTCGCTCGGCCAGATCAAGGACCGTCTGCCAATGCGAGACGCGCAAATCGAAGTCCGTGTCGATCTGCGCCATGCGTCGCTCGAAGACGGTCCCGGTGATCTGCGGCAGCAGGATGGCCCCCACCGCCAGGGGCAACAGTGTCAGCACGAGCAACCGTCTTCGATCCCGCACCCCAACGGTGTAGGCGCCGGCCCAAGCCCCCAACACGATAATCGCCACCACCACGGCCATGCCGACGTAACCGCCCCGCGAATAGGTTACCACCAGGGCATAGAGCGCCGCTGCCAGCAGGCCGAGAACCGGGACCAGCCATACCCACTGGCGACGCTGCCACGCCAAGAGCAGGACGAAGGGTATGGCCATGACCAGATACGCCTCGATGCTGGGCCCACCCGCCTGCATCTCCGCGAAAAAGCCCGTGAGACGGTAGTTGGCGTCCAGGTTCAGAAGCCCGGGATAGGTGAGCCGCTCCCAAAAGACGATCCCCAGGGCTCCGGCGAGACCTACGACCACCCCGGGGACAAACCAGCGTTGGAACAGCCGTGCCGGCGCCACGGAAGATTGACCTGCCAGCAGGAACAGAATCACCGCCCACAGAAAACCCTTGGCCACGCGAACCCCGTTCCACTCGCTCGAGTAGTGCATCCATGCGTTGGCGTCGAAGCCGGGCCAGGGTGTCATCCGCAGCCCGAGGCTGACGACGACCGATAGCGTGAAGAGCGCCATCGCCCAAGCCACCCCGCGGGGCACGCGCGGAAAGCCGAGACCGGAGCGCCAGCGCAGCAGCAACACCCCCACCGTGGCGAGCAGGAAGAGATCCAGCTCGTCCAACAGAAACCTGCCGGTCAGCAGAGACAGGTTCAGTGTCGGTATCAGGGCCGGGATCACAAACAGCCAGGCCTCCGGACGGCGCCAGAGCCAGGCGCCATAGGCCGTCAGGCCGACGGCCAACCAGGGGGCAAGCGTCGGCCAGGTCAGCGTGAGCCACGCAACGGTTCCCAACAGCAGAACTCCGAGCACGCGCAGGGTCCAGCCAGTCGGGTGAGCGGGGAGGCTCCTGCCGGGGTCGCCCGGTCGGGCGGCAGGGGCATCTCGGGGCACCGGTTTTCGGGTGTGCCCGGTGTTCGCAGTCGTCCACTGTGCCCATGCCCAGGAACACACGCTCCATGCTCCCCAGGCCGCGAACCCCGCGAGCAGGAGGGTCGTCACATCGAAACGCAGCCCGCTCATGAACAGTTTGCCGGTCTCCATCAGGAAGGCCAGGAGAACTGCCGTGGCGATCACGGCGCCACCGCGGTTGCGTCCCGAAGGTCCCCGTTTCGGCACGGCCCACAACCAGGCCAGAATCCCGACGGGCGCATACATCACGAGCACAAACGTCACGCTCGCTAGAGCGCGGGTCTCTGGCACGAAATAATGGTGGTAGAAAGGCAGCCACCGCACGGCTTCCCATTTCTCCATCACAGACCCCGTTTCCAGGGTAAAGCCTT
>PWXJ01000122.1 GCA_003561965.1 PVC group bacterium | reverse complement strand
CCCCGCCAGGCCGCCGGCAGCGGCTGCTTCAACATATCCGCCCAATCGTCGCTTAAGAAGATCACGAGATAGGGTTCCAGCCCGGCCGCGGCGGCTCTCCGGATGACCCGGGCGGCGTATCCCCGGCTATGCGGGCCGGAGTCGACGGTCCAGAGGCGGACCCGGAATCCCCCCACACCCCTGGCCGCCATCCCCTCGAAGAGATCGGTCTCCCGGCCGTCCCACTTCCACACCGCGCCGTCCCGCTCCATCTCCAGGGAGTAGTTGGCGTCCACGCCGACCAGGAGAGGTTGCCGGGGAGCTCCGGAACGGCATCCCGCCAAGGCTATCACCGCCGCCAACGCGAACATATGGATGAAAAGCTTCTTCAAATAAAGTTGAGACAGAGCGAAATCGCGGATTGATGGTATCGACATCTGTTGAACCGGTTCTAATAGTCTCTACTGTCAAAAGGAAAGATTTGACCCCACTGAATTCAGTCCACGTCGGCCAGGAAACTATCCACGTTTTCCCGCGTGATCACGTCAATGCCGGTATCGACAGCCTGCGGCAGCTGAACGCCCAGCGACGCCTGCCAGAGCATCAGGACGGACATCGAGCCCTGCATCTTCGGGATGGTCGCCGAGGAAGCCTCGATCACGCCTTCCTTGATGGCTTCGAGTATGGGGCTGATCCCGTCCATACTGACGACTTTCACCTCGCCGACCCGGCCGGTCTGCCTGAGGGCGGCGGCTATGCCGATCGGGCCGGAAGCATCGCAGCAGAGGTAACCCTTGAGATCGGGATGCGTCTCCAGCACGGCCAGGGCCTGCCGGCGGGCCGTCTCGATATCGTCGTTGTCGGCGCCCCCGTCCACAACAACCATATCGGGATACTTCTTCAACACAGCCATCTGGGCTTCGTAGCGCGCCCTGTGGTTCGGCGCCGTGGGGTAGCCCCGCATCACCGCCACCTTGCCGGCGTGCCCGAGCAGCCCGGCCAGACGCTCGGCCGCGATGATCCCCTGCTCCGCGAAGTCGTTGCCGATGCCGGTGATCCCGAGATCCGGCGACGGCGAGTCAAAGAGAACCACAGGAATCCCCTGGTCCCTGAGGCGGTTGATCGCCGTCATATTCCCTACCGAGTCGACCGGGTCGACGGCGATACCGTCCGGCCGGCTCCCGGCGGTCTGCTCCAGGACCGCGTTCTGCTCAACGACACCGCAAACCGGCGGCGGCATATAATCGACGACAATGTCGGCCCCGAGCTCCCGGCTGAGAACGACTGCCTGAGCCCGCGCCCCTTTGATAACCTCGTCGAACCAGGGATGAGCGACTTTCGGTACGATGATGAATCGCAGTGATTTTGTCATATACTGACCTCCTCTTATCTGCCGGCCGGGTTATCTCCACATCCCGAATAATCCCCGGACCAGGGAAGAGGCGGTGCCGAAACCCCTTGATCTCTTCTTCCGGACACTCTTCCTGCCGCGCGGCTTGAATTTACCCGGCTTAGCACGCCGGGGAGTTGATTTTGCCGGCTTTTTGACGGCAGGTGGGGATGATGGAGTGGGTATAGTTCCCTTCTTCTTCTTTGCTCGAACCGGAGTTTTTTTACTGCTTGATCGCTTTCTTGCCGGAGCGGTTTTCTTGCGAGGGGGTTTGCGGGACCGTTTTGGAGCCGGACGGGCGGCCGGCGAAGTTGACTTCGCTGATTCTTCAACGCGACGGGCGATGGGCTTAGATACAGCTTTCTCCTTTTCCTTTTCCAGCAGCCAACCTTTATCGCCGCTCTCCTTGAACTCAACGAGCTTCAGAGTGTACAAGCCTCTGGCCTTCTCGCCCCGCAGCCGGACCTGTATCTCACGGTCAGTCCACTTCAACGGCAGATACTCCCCCCGATCCAGGACAGATATCTTACCCGGACCGTACTGCCCGCCGGCGACCCGCCCCTCGAATTCCGCCTGGTCGAGCCGGTAATCACCGACCGGGATCGCCAGGCGCTTTACCCCCGGCTGGTCCGGAATCCCCTTCGGTAGCGCCCAGCCCTGGAACCTCCCCTCCTTCTCCAGCCGCAGATAATACCGTGGAGGTTTCGAATCAATACTGATCTCCTGAATAATAAACCTCATCCACAACCCCCGACTTCAGGTGATGATAGCCATTCGGATATATTAATCCCGAAGAACCGCTTCCTCCCCGGGTTATTTACACCCGGGGAAAGCATCCACCCACTGGATCTTGTAATCTGGGAAGGCGTCCACTATCTGGACCTTCCAGTCGGGTGACGAATTCACAATCTGCCACTTCCCCGGGCTGTCGGCGAATCCAGGGACCCTCTGGACCCGGATGTCAGGAAAGGCCTCCACCACCTGCACCCGGGCATCGGGAAACGCCTCGACGATCTGGATCCTCCCGTAAAGTTCGCATTTGCCGGGTACGCCCCTGGATTTGGCGGACGCGAACAGGGTGATCGCAAGCCCCGTAAAAACAATCGCCACGATAAGAATAATGGAATTCCGGCTCAAGTATAAACCTCCCCGTTCAGAAGAATACAGGTAAACATTCGGTAAACCCGGGAACCTTGCGGCTCAATCCGAATTTCTCAATAACGATAAACAAAGGGTGGGATGTGTGCCGCCCCCTGCGGGGGCTCTATAGTATTTTTCGAATCTCCAGACCACGGGCTGACGCCCGTGGCTACGAAAGTGTCGCCCGCTGCGCGGGCTT
>PWXJ01000105.1 GCA_003561965.1 PVC group bacterium | reverse complement strand
TCCAGCTCGGTCCGGATCCGCTGCCCGGCGATCAGCACTTCCTCCCCGGTGCCGTTCTCCGCCAGCCAGGCGGCCAGGGCCTCGGCGGCCTCGAAGGGTGAGCCGCCGAGGATCCTCAGCAGCGACCCGTCGCTGGCGGGGGTGAAGTTTTCTTCCTCCTCCAATTTCCGGAAGGCGGCGGCCAGGTCTTTCTCGCGGTCCGGAGGGCCGGGCTCGGGCCGGGGGAGGATCTCGGTCCCCGTTTGCTCCAGCGCGGCCAGGAGTTTCCGGACCAGGAGCGGCTCCTTTTCCCTCTCCCGGAGCAGCCAGACGGTGTCGAAGGTCTTCTCCCCCCGCCGGGGGAGCTCTTCGGTCAGGTCCAGTATCCGGTCGGGGAGTCCCGGGGGGAGGGCGGTCTTCCCCCCGGCGAGGGCGGCCGTCGCCTCCCGGAGCCTGGGGGGAAGGCCTTCGGGTTCTCCCCCCCAGCCGTGGAGGAGGAGTTCGTCCCGCCACTCCAGGAGCCGCCGGGCTGTCCCCAGGGGGTCGACCTCGAAGGAGGCGGCGAAGAAACCGCCGGCCGGGAAACGCCGGATGGCGGCGGCGGCCTCCCCGGTCCGCTCCAGGGAGGAGGCCGGGGCGGCGGGCGTCCCCAGGTGGGTCTCCAGCTCCCGGACCAGCTGCTCCAGGTTCCCCGCCCTCCGGCCCGCCGCGGCGTCGGCCTCCGCCAGGAACCCGGGGTGGAAGGGTCCCTCGAACTCCGGCGTGTAGAGAAATTCGCGCTTGATCATCATCGCGGTTTACCCGATATTATCAGCCGGCCGTTGTCTGGGACAGGTCATTCTTAACTTCCATACCGTCTGGGGAATTGCCGATTCGTTTGATCCCGGGTTCTACCTTTGGCAGGATGACACCGGAAAGGTATCGGGTCGGATCGCCTCCGGAGAATCTCTCCCGGAATAAGCTGAATAATATTCCAGTTCATCACGACTATAAAGGGAGAAATGATTGTCACTGAGCAAAATTGACAAATCAGCGATGGGAGAGTAGATTTTGAGTATGGAAGAACACTAGTCGTTCTGCATACGGACCGCGGCAAGAAAACCCGGATAATCAGCGCTCGTCCGGCAACACCGCGGGAAAGACGTGATTATGAAAAAGGCTAACGGTCAAACCGGCGAGCTTCGCCCGGAGTATGATTTTACGGGTATGACGGGCGGTGTGCGGGGCAAATATGCCGACCGCTATCGGGCCGGCACCAACCTGGTGAAGATCGATTCCGACGTGGCCGAGGTTTTCGCTGACGAGAATGCCGTCAACGAAGCCCTGCGGTCGCTGATCAGGGTGGCCCGCCGCCAGACCGGCCTGGTAAGTTAGGCGTCCGGGCCGCAGGCTTTACCCTCCTTCTCTTTCTGCCCCGGATCGCCCGGTCCGGTTCAGCTGGGTTGCTTTCCTCGCAAATTTCCTGGTACCGGTTTTTGGGTTATTGCAGGTCGATGACGATCAGTTTTTCTTCGGGGATGAGTTCGGGACTGGCCAGCCGCCCGTCGGAGTAGTCGTCCCAGTCGAGTCTCAGCTCGTTGACGGTCCGGTCTCCATCCCGGACGAACCGCGGTTCGTAGTACCAGCGCGCCCCCATCCCGAAGTAATCCGAGAACGGAACGCTGGTCAGGGCGGTGAACCCGGACCCTTCCCGGGAGTAGACGGTCAGGGTTTCGCGCGTGGCGCTGGTTCCCCGACCCCGGCCGGTGAGCAGGATGAACTCCTCGATCCCGTCGCCGGTCAGGTCGGAGAGCCAGAGGCGGTACTCGCCGTAAGACGATTCGAAGAGCATTGAAGACAGCAGCTCCGGAGGTTCGAAGTCGTTCCAGACTTCGAGGGAGTACCCGTCGTCGTTCCAGACTTTAGCCGCGGCCGGTTCCGACCTCATCCGGAGGCGGAAGGCGTCGCGGTGGGGGGTGGCCGGGTAGTGGATGTCGGTATTGCCCCGGAAGGCCGGCTGGATAGGGGAGTCACCCGCGCGGGCGGCGCCGGCGAGGACGGCGGCGATGATGATGATCGTGGCTCTGGCGGTCAAGTCGCACCTCCTTCGAATGAAGATTCATCCGGGGTTCAGATGTGGCACCCCTTTGGGGTGCTGCTTTTATACTTCCTGACTGACGACCCGGGGCTGTGCCCCGGGCTATGATGTGAGACGCCGTTGGCGTCATTTACCGTACCAAAGCAGGCTGTCTGACAAACTGTATTCAATTGAATTCGGGGAGGTCGCGGACGGTGATCCGGATCTCCTTCACGGTCCGGGAGCCGGCCCGGGCGCGGCGGAAGACGTGAGGTTCGATGATCTGGTTTATAGTCCCCCTCAGCGAGCGGGCGCCGGTGCCCCGGGCCAGGGCGGCGGCGGCCACGGCCCGGATGGCGGCGGGGGTGAAGCTGAAGCTCAGGCCGTGGCGGCGGCACTCGCGGTTGATGCCGGCCAGGAGGCTGTGGTCCCCGCCCTCCAGGATCCGGACCAGCTGGACCTTGGTCAGCTGCTCGAGGCGGGCGACCACCGGGATCCGGCCGGCGAACTCCCTCAGGAGGCCGTACTCGACCAGGTCGTCGGTGCCGAAGACGGTATTCCGGGTGTCCGGATCGGATTTGGCGGCGCCGAACCCCAGCGTATGGTTCTTCCGGCGGGCGGCGGAGATCCGCTCGATCCCGGTGAAGGCGCCGCCGAGGATGATCAGGGTGGGGGTGGTG
>PWXJ01000150.1 GCA_003561965.1 PVC group bacterium | reverse complement strand
GGGGATTGCCGGACGGATTAAGCCTTTCGGGGCGGCCTGACACCCCGGGCGGCGCCCTGCTTCCGGCGCTTCTTCTTGCCGTTGAGGTTCTCGAAGGCCTCGATCAGTTCCTTCTGGTGCTCGAGGGCGTAGTCGACCCCGGCCTTGAGCATAGCCGCCGCCAGCTCGATCACCACCGACCTGTGGTCCTGCTCGACTTTGTTCATCTCCTGCCTCCTTTCTCGGTTTTCGTCATCACCCTGAGAAAAGGAACAATGGCGGGATATTTCCAAAATAAACGTCAGATCCCGGGTGCCGGCTACGTACGGGCGACTGAAAAGGGCGGGGAGGTGGTACTGGCTTACACCAGGAGGTACTGCACGGATCTCAGAATAATGTTCGGGGGACCCAAACCGGACCGTTACTACTGAGCGGCCGGCCGGGGCCAGGCTTCGCTGAGCGGCGGAGCGGCCTTGCGCGGGCAGGAGTGGGGCCGGGGGAGAAATCCCCCGGCCCCACGGTGAAGCCGGCTTTACGCCCGCATCTTTCCGATCCTTATTGCCAGATGGTCCGGATCGCGACCAGCTCGGACTCCTTGGCGTAGAAGCCGTCCTCGTTGAGGCCCAGGGTCGCCCTCTCGGCGGTCCAGACCTTGCCCGGGTTGAGTTCGCCGATGATGGCGACCAGGTCGCCCCCATAGTGCCCCGAGAGAATGACTTTGATCGTTTTCTCGCCGACGATGCCGGTCGCCCCCGAGGCCCAGACCCCGACCGTGCCGTCGGCCAGTTCGAGCATCCAGACGTAGTCTTCAGTTGGCGTGTAATCCCCGGATTCGGGGAGGGGTTCGGTCAGCCTGATCAGGAAGCCGGGGTCGCCGGTGGAGGGGTCGGCGCCGGCGATCACGTACTCCCCGCACTCGGTGACGAAGCAGGGGTCGTAGATCAGGTTCCCGGTGCTGCAGCGGTAGGCGTCGGGCCTCGGCACCACCAGCGAGGTCGTCCAGCAGTGACCGTCGCGGAAATCCCTCTGGTCCGGCCAGAGTTGGGGCGGCTCGTAGCGGATGATCTCGGTCTCGGTGACCTCGGGGCAGGGTTCGGCGGCGTCTCCGGCGGGGAGAGCGGAGGCCGGCAGGAGCAGGAGGAGGGCGATCGCAACGATCTTCATATCTGTCCTCGGGTTCGGCGGTTGTGGTTAAAAGCAGTACTCCTTCCAGTCCGGGGACCGGAGGATGTGGGGTACGGAGCGTTCGGAGGTTTTCACGAAGTCCTCCTCCCTGCGCTCCTCTCCTTGATTCCGCCGGCTTTTTCGCGCGGTTTGATTGCGGTTCGGCTTCAGCGGCCCTCGGCGGGTTAACGCCGCACGGATTGTAGCGCGGGGAGGGGGATCGATAAAGGAGTTTCTCCCCGGGGGGAGGTTTTTGCCCGGGCAAGCGGCGGCGGGCCGGGCTTCAGTTCCTGCCGTAAGGTAGGGCGTCATAATCGATGTAGTTGGGCGGTAACGGGATCGTTCTCGGCTCATCGGTCCGTCCGGCATTGACTAACGGTGTTTCCGGTATCATCCCCTGTGATAATTAAAGGTTGAATCGCAGGATTTTTCCAGCGGGAGGGGAGAATTATTCCCGGCCGGCGGCGCCGCGGCCCTGTTCGGGAACGCCCTGGGGAGACCGGCGATATACGACTGCGGGCAGCTGGGGGAACACCACTTCAGGTATTTCGTCCTCCTGGGGGAGCGTCACGGGGTGAGGACGAGGCTGATGTCCCCCTGCCCGGGGGGTAAAAGTAGAAATTATCAATCTCGGATGGCGGCCCGCGTCAAGGGATGGCCTATTCCGGATAATTCATAATCACTTCAATTTGCTGTGAACTATTCAGATTGCTTCGTCGGCCCGAAAGCCTGCCTGCCGGCAGGCAGGCTTTCGGGCCCCCTCGCAATGACCAAGGTCATTGCGGGCGAATGAAATAAGCGAAGCAACATCTACCGCCCTGGCTGACAATATTGTTTTTCGTGAATAATCCGGGCCAGGGTATCTGAAATGTCCGGTGATTCCGGTACGTGAATTTTCCGGTCGGCCGGGGAGGTAAATGGGCCGGGCTGGGCGTGGTTTTGGGTGGATTGGCTTGTGGTTACTCCTTGACGGCGCCGCGGGTCAGGCCCTCGGTGATCTTCTTCTGGAAGATGACGGTGAGGAGGATGACCGGGAGGATGGAGACCGTCGAGGCGGCCATTATCGTCCCCCAGGGGATCTGGCCGTGGAGGCCCTGGAAGAGGGCGATGCCGATCGGGGCGGTCCGGGCGTTATGGTCGGTGGTCAGCATCAGGGCGAAGAGGAACTCGTTGAAGGCGAGGATGAAGCCGAGCAGGAAGACCGAGAAGAGCCCCGGGACCGCCACCGGGAAGATCACCCGGGTCAGGACCTGCCGGTGGGAACAGCCGTCGACCAGGGCGGCCCGGTCGAGGTCGCGGGGGAGGCGGGCGAAGTAGCTGACGGTGATCCAGAGGGCGAGGGGGAGCAGCCAGGCGATGTAGGGGAAGATCAGGGCGGGGTAGGTGTTGATCCAGCCCAGGCGGCTCATCAGGATGAAGAGGAAGCCGACCAGGCTGATCTGGGGCAGGAGCGAGACCGCCAGGACCGAGACCAGGACCGCTCCCCTCCCCGGCAGCCGGAGGCGGGTGAGGGCGTAGGCGGCCGCGGCGGCGATTCCGACCGCGGCGGCGGCGCTGACCAGGGAGACGAAGAGG
>PWXJ01000028.1 GCA_003561965.1 PVC group bacterium | reverse complement strand
CTAGAACATGTGGAATACTGCATAACAGTCCTTTGCCACTTCAGCATTTGGACTCCATTGGCATTGTTCCTTCAACGGCGGGGTGCAATCCACCCATTTCGCATGCCCGTTGCACGACCAGAAGGGCAAGTGCCGACCAGTAAAACGAATTCCGGAGGCGCAAATGACGAAAGAAAGGCCATTCGTCCACCCCTACATACCGAATTCGGTTCCCGAGATTAAGGCGGAGATGCTGCAGGCGCTCGGCATATCTGATGCTGAAGTGCTCTATTCCGAAATCCCGGATGAGCTCAGGCTCAAGCGAAAGCTGGATTTGCCAGAACCACTTGGCGCCGAATCTGAATTGAAGCGACACGTGACCGGTATTCTTTCCCGGAATAAGACGTGTGAAGAGTATCTGAGCTTCCTCGGTGGTGGTTGCTGGCAACACTATGTGCCGGCTGTCTGCGATGAAATCACTCAACGCTCGGAGTTCCTCACCTCGTATCACAACACAACCTACGCGAATCTGGGGAAATATCAGACCTTCTTCGAGTTTCAGAGTCAGATGGGCGAGCTGGTCGGAATGGAGGTAGTCAGTGTTCCCACCTATAGCTGGGGGGCAGCGGCGGGCAACGCAATTCGCATGGCTTCTAGAATGACCGGCAGGAACAGAGTACTGATCTCGGAGACGGTGAGCCCTGAGAGGCTGGCCACCATACGAACCTTCTGCCAGTGGGCAGACACACCGGGCCATATTCAGATTGAGCTGTTCGGTCATCATCATGAGAGCGGCATGGTAGATGTCGCCGACCTGGAGAGCAGGATCTCCCCAAGGACCGCCGCGGTCTACTTCGAAAACCCGTCATATCTCGGCGTTATCGAGTCCCAGGGTCAGGAAATATCCGAAGCAGCTCATGCTGCTGGAGCGGTGAGCATAGTGGGCGTTGATCCCATCTCACTGGGAGTACTGGCGCCGCCAGCCGATTACGGTGCCGACATCGTTGTGGGAACGGCGCAGCCCCTGGGAGTACACATGGAGTGTGGCGGTGGCATGATTGGCTTCATTGCCAGCCGGGATGAAGAAGAGTATGTGGCTGAATACCCGTCATACCTGCTTACCATAACCGATACCGTTGCGAACGAACGCGGCTTTGGTTGGTGTGCCTACGAAAGAACGTCAATGGCGGTCAGAGACAAAGGCAAAGATTGGGTGGGTACGGGCACCGGCTTATGGACCATTGCTGCGTCGGTGTATATGGCGTTGATGGGGCCGCAGGGTTTCAGGGAGATCGGACAGTGCATCATCCAGAAGGCCCACTATGCCATCAAGCTACTCTCTGAAATTGAAGGCGTCCGAATCCTCTTCCCCGACCATGCGTTCAAAGAGTTCGTGGTCAACTTCGATGGAACCGGAAGAAGGGTTTCCGAAGTAAACAAGTTTCTTCTGAATCGCCACATCTTCGGAGGAATAGATCTCACCAGGTCCTTTCCTCACCTGGGTAACAGTGCCCTTTACTGTGTTACGGAGATTCACCGAAGAGAAGATATCGAGGAACTTGCAACCGCATTGAAGGAAATGATTGGCACATGAATAGCGAAGTAAGACTGAGAAGATTCCAGGCACAGGTCTGGAGCGAACCGATAATCATGGAGATGTCCCATGAAGGCGAGAGGGGCATTATGGTGCCGCAGGCGGATGAGCACATCCAGGCGGCAGTTGGCGAAGCCGAATCTTACATTCCTGCGGCAATGCTGAGGAAGGAACCACCCAAACTGCCTGAACTGTCTCAGCCGCACGTCTTGAGGCATTACGAACGGCTGTCTCAACAGAATCTCGGCATGGAGCAGAACATCGACCTTGGTGAAGGCACCTGCACCATGAAGTACAGCCCGAAAGTGAACGAATCCATCGTTCGGACTCCGCAGGTGACCGCGATACACCCCTGCCAGGACAAGGATACGATCCAGGGCATCCTGGAGATAATGTACAAACTCGATCTCTTCCTCAGAGAGATTTCAGGTATGGACCAATTCAGTCTGCAGCCCAGGGGAGGCTCTTACGCCACTTATGCCAATGCGTGCCTTGTTCGTGCCTATCATGCCAGTCGGGGAGAGCTCAAGCAGCGAAACGAGATGATCACCTCCATATTCTCGCACCCCTGTAACGCTGCTACAGCCGCCGCTGCCGGATACAAAGTCATCACCCTGATGCCGGATGAGAGCGGGTATCCTGACATTGAGGCGTTGAGAGCAGTGTGCTCGCCGCATACTGCCGGGTTGATGATAACGAATCCCGAAGATACAGGTATCTATAACCCTCGCATCAGGGAGTTCGTTGACACCGTTCACAAGGCAGGCGGGCTATGTTTCTATGATCAGGCTAACGCCAACGGCATACTGGGTATCACCAGAGCCAGGGAAGCCGGCTTCGATGCGTGCCACTTCAATCTGCACAAGACTTTCTCGTCACCTCACGGCAGTTCCGGGCCTGGCGGCGGCGCCTTCGGTGTCAGAGAGGAGCTTGCGAAATTCCTTCCGGTTCCGGTGGTAGCCTTCGATGGTACGAAGTACTATCTGGATTACGACAGGCCATCCAGCATTGGCAAGGTCAGCGAATTCTACGGGAATGTGGGAGTGGACGTGCGGAGTTATGCCTGTATCATGTGCATGGGCGCTGAAGGATTGCTGGAGGCTGCCAGGGTTTCGGTCATCAACAACAACTATCTGTCCCAACTCCTCATGGCAAT
>PWXJ01000186.1 GCA_003561965.1 PVC group bacterium | reverse complement strand
TGCGCAGCAGGATGGTGTTGCGCAGGGTGGTGAAGAGGGCGAAGAGGACCGGCATCTGCAGCAGCATCGGGAGGCAGCCGCCCATCGGGTTTACCCCGTGGGCCTTGTAGAGCTTCATCGTTTCGGCCTGGATCTTCTTGGCGTCGTTCTTGTACTTCTCCTTCAGCTCGGCCAGCTGGGGCTGGAGCTGCTGCATCTTGCCCATCGAGGCGTAGCTCTTGTGCGTCAGCGGCCAGAGGACGATCTTGATGATCACGGTCAGCAGGATGATCGCCCAGCCGTAGCTGCCGACCACCGAGTAGAGCGCGGTCAGCAGCCAGATCAGGGCCTGGGGCAGGTAGAAGTTGCCCATAAACCCGAAGTCGACCAGCTTCTCGAAGCCGTGCCCGGCCGCCTGCATCTCCCCGTAATCGGCGGGGCCGAAATAAAGGGCGAAGGAGTAGCGGACCTCCGCCCCCGGCTGGAGGGTGAGCGAGGGAAAGGTCATCGAGGCCTGGAGGTACTCGTAGGGCGAGGCCCCCGGGCCGCGGGCGCAGCCGAAGGCCGCCTCCGCCGGGGTCGCCGTCCTCTTCTCCCGGCCCTGGACGGTGAAGAAGGAAGCCGGGCGTTCCAGCGGCCGGTAGATGGCGGCGAAATACTTGGTCTTCAGGCCCAGCCAGTTGACCGTGGCGGGTTCCCTCTCGATCGGACGCTTCTCCCGGCGGACGCTCTCGCCGTCGAGAACGTCCACACCCAGCAGATCCTCCGGGTCGATCGGGTAGATCGACCCGGCGCCGAAATCCGGACCGTCGCGCCAGGCCAGAGCCTGGTCGGAGTCGTTCCGGATGGTGATCTCCAGGCTGCCGGTATAGCCGTCCCGGGAAAACCGGTAGTTCTTCTCCAGCACGACCTGGTTGTCGTAAGCCAGGGTGAACCGGGCGCCGTCCTGAAGTTGAACGGCCTCCATCTCGGCGGGGGGAAAATCCAGAAACCGCCCCGGGGCGTCCTCGATCCGGCGGGCGGAGATCAGCGCGACCTCGCCGGTTTCCTCCCCGGCCAGCTTCCGGATCCCGGCGGCCGGGTTCTCTTTCAGGGTCAGCTCCCGGATCACCCCGCCGAAGGAACTCAACTCCACGACCAGGTAATCGGACTCGAAGACCACCGCTTCGGCATCTTCCGGAAAGACCGGGGCGAGCTCGGGGGCCGGAACGACCACCGGTTCCCCGGGCGGAACGACCGCCACCGGAGGGGCAACCTCCGGTTCCGGCTCCGGCTCCGGGACGGCCGGTTCCGGGACGGGAACCTCGGTCGGGGCCGGCGGTTCGGGGGCGGGGGGCGGCTCCTGCTGACTGGTCCAGTAAAACCAGCCGATCAGGAGCAGGATGGTGACGGTGAGCCCGATCTTGCTTACTCTATCCATAATTTCGCGGTTCCTCGTGGTTCTTTACTTAACCGGGTCGTATCCCCCGGGGTGGAAGGGGTGGCACTTGCCGATCCGGAGCAGTCCTCGCGACAGTCCCTTGATCAACCCCCGCTGGCGCAGACTCTCGCGGAGGTACTGGGAGCAGCTCGGATCAAACCGGCAGCGGCCGCCAAACCAGGGCGAGACGACCGACTGGTAGATTCCGATCATACCGTCGGCCGCCCGGAGAACAATCTCCCGGATAATCTTCACTTCAACAGATCCCCCTGACGGAGAAGTTTCATAATTTCAATTTCCGCGGTCCGGTACCGGACTCCGCGGATCGGACCGTGCCAGACCAGGAGGCACTCGAGGCCCCGCTTGATCTCGTGCTGGTGGAGCCGGAAGACTTCCCGCATCAGCCGGCGGGCCCGGTTCCTTCCCACGGCGCCGGCCAGCTTCTTCCGGGTGGAGAAGCCCAGCCGGAAAACATCACCGGCGACCGGCCGGTAGAAGATCTCGATCGACTCCTCCCGGAGGCGGAGCCCACTACGTCGGAGTTCGCGGAAGGAATCGGGCTTCTTGAGGATCCACTTTCGGGGAAAGGAGAAGGAGAGTTGGCTCACCGTCTCAGCTGACGACCAATTTTTTCCGGCCCTTCTTCCGGCGGCGCTTGATCACGTTCCGTCCGCCGGGGGTCGCTTTCCGGGCGAAAAAACCGTGGGTCTTCTTCCTCTTCCTGCGGGAGGGTTGATATGTTCTCTTCATTATGACTGGGCTCCAGTTCCGCCGATCCGGTCATTTCGCGCGGCGGACCAGATCCGGTTTTCGGTTTGATCAGGGCGGCATTATCGTATATGTCCCTTTCCCTGTCAACAGATAGAAAGGGGGAATCGGAAGAGGGAAAAATATCCGGGATATTTTGAATTTTTTTCTTGATTTAGCCTCCGAGTCTGATTATAATCCTGCTACTTTCTTCAGCGGCAAACAGATGCTCCTGTGGATAACTTGTTAGTAATAATCGGGCCTTCAGCGGAACTCTTCGTAACCTCTTATAAGATATGAGATAATAAGACCGGGCCTCCCGGGAAGGTTGAATTGTGAGTTTAATTCCCGGATTGACCCCGGCAATAATTTTTATAATATATTCAATATTAATGAATTACAACATTATCCCTCTTGCTGGGGCCCTGACTGGGACCCGGCTGGTCGACCTTCAGGTCAGGGAAGAATACCCCGCCGGGCGGGGCAATTATACTATTTTATAGTTATCAAGCGGATTTGCAGATCCTTGTGGATAAATAGGCAGCTTTTTCCTCCGGTTCCGGTAAATGGATACGATCAGCAAAG
>PWXJ01000100.1 GCA_003561965.1 PVC group bacterium | reverse complement strand
TACGTCTCGGCCACCCCGGCCGAATACGAACGGGAGAGGAGCGGAGGGGCGGTGGTGGAGCAGATCATCCGGCCCACCGGCCTGATCGACCCCGAGATCATCCTCCGCCCGGCCGAGGGCCAGGTCGACGACCTGCTGGGGGAGATCCGGGAGCGGGTGGAGAAACAGGAGCGGGTCCTGGTCACCACCCTGACCAAGCGGATGGCCGAACACCTGACCGAGTACTACCGGGAGCGGGGGGTCCGGGTCAAGTATCTCCACTCCGACATCTCCACCCTGGAGCGGTCGGAGATCATCCGCGACCTCCGCCGGGGGGAGTTCGACGTCCTGGTCGGGATCAACCTCCTCCGGGAAGGCCTCGACCTCCCCGAGGTCTCCCTGGTGGCGATCCTCGACGCCGACCGGGAGGGGTTTCTCCGTTCGGAGCGCTCCCTGATCCAGACCTGCGGCCGGGCGGCCCGCAACCTCAACGGGACGGTCCTGATGTACGCCGACAAAACCACCGGGGCGATGCGGGCGGCGATCGCCGAGACCGCCCGGCGCCGGAAGCTCCAGGCCGCCTACAACCGGAAAGAGGGGATCACCCCGGAGTCGATCCGGAAGAACATTTCGGATATCCTCCACTCGATCTACGAGGCCGATTACGTCCCCCCGCCGGAGATCGCCGAGGAGAGGGGGGATTACCCGGGTCCGGAAGAGGCGGCCCGGCAGCTGGAGCGGCTGGAGAAGGAGATGAGGGAACTGGCCCGGGAGTACCGGTTCGAGGAGGCCGCCGCCGTCCGCGACCGCTGGCTTCGGCTCCAGGACCTCCACCTCGGGCTGAATTAGAACAGGTGAGCGGCCTCGGATGATGGATAAATCGCGGATCAGGAACTTCCCCGACCTCCCCGGGGTCTACCTGATGAAGGACGCCTCGGGGGAGGTGCTTTACGTGGGGAAGGCGGCCGGGCTCCGGTCCCGGGTCTCCAGTTACTTCCGTCCCTCCGGGGACAATCGTCCCCTGATCCCCCGGCTGATCTCCCGGGTCGCCGATATCGAGTACCTGGTCACCGACTCGGAGAAGGAAGCCCTGATCCTCGAGAACAACCTGATCAAGAAACACCGCCCCCGCTACAACGTCTATTTCCGGGACGACAAGACCTACGCCAGCATCCGGATCGACCCCGGCGAGCGCTTCCCCCGCCCGGTCCTGGCCCGGCGGGTCAGGGCCGACGGGGCGCTCTACTTCGGCCCTTACGTCGCCGGCCGCTCCCTGAAGAATACCCTCCGGTTTCTCCAGAAGGTCTTCCCCTTCCGGGTCTGCTCCGACAATGTCTTCCGCTGCCGTTCCCGGCCCTGCCTCTACCACCAGCTCGACCGCTGCCCGGCCCCCTGCGTCGGGAGGATCTCCCCGGAAGAGTACCGCCGGAACATCGACGGCCTGGTCCTCTTCCTCCGGGGCCGGAAGCGGGAAGTGATCGCCTCCCTCCGCCGGCGGATGAAGCGGGAGTCGGAGGAACTCCGCTACGAGGACGCCGGCCGGACCCTGGCCCGGATCCGGGCGATCGAGGAGACGCTGGAGAAGCAGAAGGCGAGCCGGGTCGAGAGCCGGGACCGGGACGTGATCGCCCTGGAGCGGGAGGGAGCCGCCGCCGTCTTCCAGGTCCTGACCATTCGTTCCGGAAAGATGCTCGACGGGAGGGCGGTCTATCTCGACCGGGAGTTCCCCGACCCGGCCGAGGCCCTGGGTTCCTTCCTCGCCCAGTTTTACGGCGGCGGCCGGCCCCTCCCCGACGAGATCGTCCTTCCTTTCGCCCCGGCCGCGCCGGCGGCCCTGGAAGAGGTCTTCCGCGATCGGAAGGGGCGCCGGGTCATCCTGACCGTCCCCCGCCGGGGGATGAAGTTCGACTGGCTGAAACTGGCCGCCAAGAACGCCCGGGAAGCGCTCCGTTCCCGCCGGGGCCGGACGGATCCGTCCCGGGTCCTGGAGCGGCTGGAGAAGAAACTCGGCCTCCGCCGGCCGCCCCGGGTCATCGAGTGCTACGACATCTCCAACCTCGGGGGCCGGGAGGCGGTGGGGGCGGCGGCGGTCCTCCGGGACGGGGAGAAATACCCCCCCGGCTACCGCCGTTACCGGGTCGCCACGGTTTCGGACCCCGACGATTACGCGATGCTGGCCGAGGTCCTCCGGCGCCGTCTCCGGAGGGCGAAGCGGGAAGAGAGCTGGCCGGATCTGATCCTGGTCGATGGGGGAAAGGGCCAGCTCAACGCCGCCCTCCGGGTCCGGGAAGAGGAGGGGGCGGGTTACCCCGACCTGGCGGCCCTGGCCAAGGCCCGGCCCTCCCCCTCCGGGCGGACGGCCGGGGACCGGGTCTATATTCCGGGGAGAAAGAACCCGGTCTCGCTCCGGCCGGGTTCCCCGGAGCTTCTCCTCCTGGCCCGGGTCCGGGACGAGGCCCACCGGTTCGCCGTCGCCTACCACCGCCGGTTGCGACGGAAAAGCGGTTTCCGTTCCCCGCTGGACGGGGTGGAGGGGGTCGGTCCGGTCCTCCGGCGGCGCCTGCTCGAACGATTCGGTTCGGTGAAGGGTGTCCGGGAGGCTCCGGTGGAGGATCTGTGCTCGGTCCGGGGGATCAGCCGGAGGCTGGCGGAGAGGATAACCGCCGGCCTCCGGGAGGCGGGGTAGGGGAGAGATGCCGAAGGGGGGATTCGAACCCCCACGAGGTTGCCCTCACATGGCCCTGAACCATGCGTGTC
>PWXJ01000110.1 GCA_003561965.1 PVC group bacterium | reverse complement strand
TCCCCTCGAGGGCGTCGGAGAGGCAGTGGGCGAAGTCGTACATCGGGTAGATGCACCAGTCATCCCCGGTCCGGTGGTGGGTCTGCCGCCGGATCCGGTAGATGGTCGGGTCCCGGAGGTTCAGGTTCGGCGAGGCCATATCGATCTTCGCCCGCAGGACGTGTTCCCCGTCGGCGAACTCCCCGGCCCGCATCCGGCGGAAGAGGTCGAGGCTCTCCGCCGGGGTCCGATCCCGGTAGGGGCTCTCCTTTCCCGGTTCGGTCAGGGTCCCCCGGTGTTCCCGGATCTCCTCCCGGCTCAAGCTGCAGACGTAGGCCAGTCCGGACCGGATCAGGTCCTCGGCGTAACCGTAGAGCCGGTCGAAGTAATCCGAGGCGTAGTAGGTATGTTCCCCGGGGTCGAAGCCGAGCCAGCGGACGTCTTCAATAATCGAGCGGACGTATTCTTCCTCCTCCTTCGCCGGGTTGGTGTCGTCGAACCGCAGGTGGCAGACCCCGCCCGGGTTCTCCCGGGCGATCCCGAAGTTGAGGCAGACCGACTTGGCGTGGCCGATGTGGAGGTAGCCGTTCGGCTCCGGCGGGAAGCGGGTGGCCACCCGACCGCCGTTCTTGCCCGCGGCCAAATCCCCGGCCACGATCTCCCGGATGAAGTCGGCGGCCCGGCCGGTCTTGTCTGAGGTATTCTCCATATCAGGTCTCCGCGTCTCCCGGTTGCTTCCGGGGGATAATAATCCGCCCGGGGGGAAATTTCCAGTTCCGGTTATCTCCCCGGCCGCCTGGCGGGTAATTCCGATTGCCGGTCGTCCGGGCCGATGATAATATCAAAAAAATCAATCAGCCGAAGGGTTAAACTGGATTAATTCATTGAAAGTCCTGGTCACAAACCGCAAGGCCCGGCGGGACTACCATATCCTCGACACCGTCGAGGCCGGGGTGGTCCTGAAAGGTTCCGAGGTCAAGTCGCTCCGGGCCGGCGGTGGTTCGCTGGCCGGGAGCTACGCTTCGGTCTCCGGGGGGGAGGCCTGGCTCCACGGCCTGCATATCAACCCTTACGATCCCGGTTCCGCCTTCAGCCCCGACCCCCGGCGGACCCGGAAGCTCCTCCTCCACCGCCGGGAGATCAACAAGCTGGCCTCGGCGGTGGCGGTCAAGGGACAGACCCTGGTCCCGCTTCGGGTTTACCTGAAGGGCGGTCTGGTCAAGGTCGAGCTGGCCACCGGGAAGGGGAAGCGGAGTTACGACAAGCGCCAGACGATCCGGAAGCGGGAGACCGACCGCGAGCTGGCCCGGGTCCGCAAGGTGAGAAGACGGAAATAACCCTCTCCGGAAATCTTTTTTCTCGGGTCCTTTTTTTTAGTTTGGAATCTAAAGTCTTTACCCATTAAATTACCGGGCGATGCCCGGAAATTTTCAATGAACATCCTCCAGAAAACCCTGCTGATCCTCGGGGCGGTCTTCGCCGTCCTCCTGCTGGTCTTTTATATCTCCTCCCGGGCCATCCTTCTCGGCAGTTACCGGCGGCTGGAACTGGAACAGGCTTACCGTAACCTGGAGCGGGCCGCCAACGCCCTGGAGCGGGACCTGGAGGAGATTGACCGCTTCACCGCCGACTGGGCCCACTGGGACGACACCTACGAGTTCGCCGCCGACCCGGCCGGCCAGGTCCGTTACCTGGAGACCAACCTGGTTGACTCCACCTTTCTTGACGGCGAGTTCAACTACATACTTTACTTTGACCGGGACGGGTCGATGATTTACGGGAAGGGCTTCGATCTCGCTGAGGTGGAGTTGGAGGAGATCCCTGAGGATACCCGGGACTCTCTATCGGTCGCGCTGCTCGACATACCCGAACCCGGAAGCGATGACCACTGGAAGGGGCTGTTACGGACCGGCCGGGAACCGTTATTGTTTGCCGCCCGGCCGATCCTGACCAGCGGGAAACAGGGCCCCGCCCGGGGCTGGATGGTGATGGGGCGCTACCTGGGGGAGGGGTTGCGGGAAAAGCTGGAGGAGATCACCCAGCTGGATCTGACTTTTTACCCGGCCGATGGAGAGCTCGACTCCGGCGTACCTTCCCCCGCGGAGCTGGCCGCGGCCGAGGTTCCCCCGGTCCGGTTCCCCGGCCCCGGCCTGATGGCCGCTTACGCCCTTCTGCCGGACGCCGGGGGGCGGCCCGGACTGATCCTGGAGATCCGTCTACCCCGGGAGATCATCGGCCGGGGGCTGGCGACCATCCGGCAGTATTTCCTCTGGATCCTGGCGGCTTCCGCCGCCGTGATGGCGGTGACGGCGTTCGCCCTCCACCGGTTTGTCATCCGTCCCGTCCACCGACTGATCAGGAGGATCGGGAGGATCGGGGAGACCGGTTCCTTCTCCTCCCGCCTTCCGGAAGCCGGCGGGGACGACCTGGCCCGGCTGGCCCGGGCCCTCAACCGGATGCTCTCCGCTCTGGAACAGGCCACCGCCGACCTGAGGAAGAGCGAGGAGAGGTACCGGGGGGTGGTCGAGGACCAGACCGAACTGATCTGCCGGTTCACCCCTGGCGGCGTCCTGACTTTCTCCAACCGGGCTTTCGAACAGGCTTCCGGGGGCGGGCGGGGCGGTCCGGACGGGAATACTTTTTTTGACCGCCTGCCCGAAGGGGAGCGGGAGGGGCTCCGGAAGACCCTGGCCGGACTCAAGGCGGGCGGTCCGGCGGTTGCCCGGGAATTCAAGGTCGGGTCTGGCGACGCTCCCCGGGT
>PWXJ01000052.1 GCA_003561965.1 PVC group bacterium | reverse complement strand
CCTCCCCGGTCAACCTGACCAAATCCCGGAGAGAAATCTCCTCCCCGCTCCCCAGGTTGACCACCTCCCCCGCCGGCCCGCGCTCGGCCGCCCGGATAAATCCTTCAACCACGTCGCTGATGTAGGTGTATTCCCGTGTCTGCTCTCCCGGGGTCATCCGAAAAGGCTTTTCAGCCAGGGCCGACTCAATTAACTGAGGGAGAAAGCGCCCCTCTCCCTGCCCGGGGCCGTAAACCAGGAAGAGGCGAAGCACGGTTACCGGGCAGTCGTAGGCGGCCGCCCAGTTACGGCAAAGAAGGGTCGCCGCCGCCTTGGACAGGGAATAAGGTGAAACCGGGTCCGGGAGCATATCTTCCCGGAAGGGAGCGGAATTTCGCCCGTAAACTTCGGCCGTGCAGGCGGCGATCAGCCGGTCGTATTCAATCTTTTCCAGGGCCCGGAGGAGGTTAAGGGGCCCGATGAAGTTGACCGCCATACAGCGGTCGAACCCACCGGGGGATCGGGAGGGGTCGGTGACGGCGGCCAGGTGAAAGATTAAACGGGGTCGCGAGGTTGCCGCCAGCCGGGCCAACGGTCGCGCCTTCCGGATATCGAGGGGGTGAATTTCGATCCTGTCCTCCAGCCCCGCCAGCCGAGAAAGATTGGCCCCCGGGCGCACCAGGGCGGAGACCCGGGCCCCCTCCTCCGCCAGGCGGCGGGTGAGATGGGAGCCGATGAAACCTTCGGCGCCGGTGATCAGGATTGGGATGGATCGGAATCCCTTCATCACCTGCTCCGGAGAAGGCGGAAGTCAATAACGCCGATCAGTGATCCGCCAGAAAACGCCGGTACCATTCGATCGTTTCCCCCAGGCCTTGCTCCAGGGTAAAGAGCGGCTTCCAGCCGAGGACCCGGCGGGCCTTGGTTGAGTCAAGGTACTGATGTCGAATCTCGCCTTTCACTTGATCGAGTATTTTCGGCTGAATGTCTTCCCGCCCCATCAGCTTCAGGATCAGGTTCACCAGTTCCAGGACATTGACCTGGCGCTCTTCGCTGAAGTTGAAGGCCTCACCCCTCACCCCATCTTCCCCGGACTTCTCCGCCTGGAGGAGGTAGCCGGCCACGGCGTCCCGGACGAAGAAGTAGTCCCGGATATACTTCCCGTCGCTGCGGATGATTGGAGCCTCGCCATTGTAAACGCTCCTGATCGTCCCCGGGATGATCCGGTTCCAGTTCAAATCCCCCCCGCCATAGAGGTTGCCGCAGCGGGTGACGGTGACCGGAAGATCGTAAGTTTCAAAATATGCCCGGGCCAGAAGGTCGGCGCAGCTCTTGGAGACGTCGTAAGGATGACGGCCCTGGAGGGGGGCGTCCTCGCTGTAGGGCAGCTTCTCGTGGGTCCCGTAGGCCTTATCACTGGAGGCGACCACCACCCGGTTCACCGTCTCCACCCTCCGGCAGGCCTCGAGCAGGTTCCAGGTTCCCTTGATGTTCGACTCGAAAGTGGAGAGAGGCGAGCGGTTGGCGATCCTGACGATGGTCTGGGCCGCCAGGTGGAAGACGGTATCGACCTCGTACTCGTTGAGGGCCCGCTCCAGGATCGGATAGTCTTCCACCTCCCCGCGGACGACGTTGATCTTCTCCCAGCAGCCCAGCTCTTTCAGGTTCGATCCGGGAACCAGGTCCCGGACCAGCCCGACCACGTTGGCCCCCCGGTCGACCAGGGCGTCGGTCAGCCAGGACCCGAGCAGGCCGGTGCATCCGGTGATAAATACATTTCGGTCCTTCCAGAAATTATCGCTCATAATTTAACCTCTTGATCTTTTCCAGGGCGCATCGCCCGAAGCCCAGAGGGAAGCCAGATTCTCCATATCCCGGTAAGTATCCATACAGTGCCAGAAGCCCTCGTGACGGTAGAACGCCAGCTGGCCGTCCCGGGCCAGGTTTTCCAGCGGTTCCCGCTCCAGGGAGCAGTCGGCGGTCAGATACTCGAAGACCCCCCGCTGGAAGACGAAAAACCCGCCATTGATCATACCGGTCTTAACCTGGGGCTTCTCCCGGAACTCCTTGACCAGCCCGTCCTCCACGTCCAGTTCCCCGAACCTGGTCAGCGGATGAACGCCGGTCACCGTGGCCAGCTTCCCCATCTCCCGGTGATGGGCGAGGAGACGGTCGAGATCGATATCCGCCACCCCGTCGCCGTAGGTGACCATAAATGTCTCCCCCTCGATGTAGGGCTCGATCCGCTTGATTCTCCCCCCGGTCAGGGTCTCCAGCCCGGTGTTGGCCAGGGTGATTTGCCAGTCGGGGTGGAGCCGGCTGTGGGGGGTAATCGCTTTCCGGGAGGCCAACTCCAGGGTGAAGTCGTTCGTGTAGTAGTCGAAGTTGAGGAAGTAGTCCTTGATCATCTCCCCCTTGTAGCCCAGGGGGAGGATGAATCGGCGGTACCCGAAGGCGGAATAGATATTCATTATGTGGACCAGGATCGGCAACTCCCCGATCCGGATCATCGGTTTCGGTCGGTACTCGGTCTCCTCCACCAGCCGGGCACCCCGGCCCCCGCAGAGAATGACCACGGGAATCATTGATTTATCTTCCATTTCTTGAACTCTCCTCCCAGGGCGTATTGGGAAATATTCCGGATGAACTCAAAGACCGTGGCCACCCCAACCGACGAGCGCCCGGCCGAACGGCGGTGAAAAGTCATCGGCACCTCCCGAATCCTCATCCCGAGATGATCGGCCTTGAGCGTCAGCTCGGCGT
>PWXJ01000019.1 GCA_003561965.1 PVC group bacterium | reverse complement strand
TAATCCCAAGTAGTATTTCCTTTGGGAACCAGCGTCATTTTCATCGCACAGTTTATACATTATATCGCAAGCCAGTCTCATTTACCTGGGACGCCAGTCCTATCTACGATGGGACGCGACAAAATCGGTTCAAGGTGCAAAATTCAGGTAAGAGAAGAAGGATAGCGAAATTTAACCCGGGTGATGGGAATCGGATCCCGGAAAGGAGGTTGTTATGCGAAGGTTGACGACAATGTTGTTCCTGATCGGCTTGACGGGGATTTTTGTCTCCGGTATGGCCGGGGCGGATGAGCACGGCTCTCGCCGAGCCGCTGAAAAGAAAGCGGAGGAGATCTCGGAGAACTTCGAGAAGAGAATCGCACGGTTGGAGGAAGAGGCGTCCGGCTTGACCGGTGAAGCCCGCGCCGAAGCCGAGGCGAGGATCGAACGGGCCCGGGAAAAGGGGGCCGCGGTCCGCCGGGATCTGGTCCGGATGAAGCAGGGAGACGATGAGTCCGGAATGGCGGAGAAATCCTGGGATCAGATGAAGGCGATGACCCGGAGCGGGTATGAGGCGGCCGAGGAGGCTTATAACGAGGCGGCCGTCTATCTCGGTCTGAAGGCGAGCCAGGCCGACCCGGAGGGGCGGGCGGAGCTGGCAAAGCGGATTGAGAATTATATGGGCAGCCTTACCAACAGGCTCCAGTCCGCGCGGGAATCGGCGAAAGAACTCCCCGGGGACAGTCGGGCCGAAGCGGAAAAATTGGTTGTTACCGTCCGGGAGAAGTGGGACCGGGCCGACCAAGAACTCGCCCGGATGAAAGATGCGGGAGCGGAGGCCGGTCAGGACGCCTGGAGCGGGCTCAAGGATGAAATGAGTGCCGCGCTCGACGAATTAAACCGGGCCTATCGGTCAGCGGCCGACTTCCTGTGGGGGGAAGGTTCCTAACCGGGTTCGGACCATTCCCGGTAAGGGCTAAGGTCTGTCGGGGAAGAGTGGGGCATTCGGGTGCTCAGACTGAACAGAGGACGACTTCCCCCGGAAACTGTCTTCTCGGGAAGGGGCGCCGGCGAAGGGTCCTGGGAGGGTTTGAAAGCCACGATCTCCGCCGCCGCGGAGAAGTTAAAGTATACCCTCGACGACCTGTTTACCCGGCGCCGACACCCGGCCGGGGAGGTCAGTCGAAGAGGCTGGCCGGGACCCTGATCAACCGGTCGTCTTCCTCCGCGGGGTATCCGCGGCCGTCACGGTTGGAAGTCATCAGGTAGAGATAACCGTCCGGCCCGGCGGCGACATTCCGCAAGCGGCCGTATTCTTCCCGGAGATGTCCCCGGAAGTAGAGGATTTCTCCGCTTCCGGGATCGATCCCGGCTTCATAGAGACTCTGTCCTCTCAACCCGGCGAAGAACAGCCTTCCATCCACCGCGGCGACGCCGCCGGGCGCCCAGGTATCCGGCCCGGAATGCCGGGCCGGGGTTTCCATATCCGGGGCGGTTTCGTCCCCCTCGATCTCCGGCCAGCCGTAATTGCGGCCTTTTTCGATCAGGTTGAGTTCGTCGTTTCCCCGGGCGCCGTGTTCCGTCGCCCAGAGCCGCCCGGCGCCGTCCCAGGCCAGGCCCTGGGGGTTGCGGTGGCCGGAAGAATAAACCGCGTTATCGAATGGGTTGTCCGCGGGGATCCCGCCGCTCCCGGTTACTCTCAGGATCTTCCCGGCCCGGGAGTTGACGTCCTGGGAGAGAGAGGGGTCCATCGCGTCGCCGGTGGCGATATACAGATAGCCGTCCGGTCCGAACTTGATCCGGCCGCCGTTATGGAAACGCGCCCCCGGGATCTCGTCGATGATCGTCTCCCGCCGCTCCGGGCCCCCTTCCGGAGGGAGGAAATACCGATCGACCCGGTTGAAGATATTTCCGCCGCGCCGATAGGTGAGATAGAGGTAAAGCAGCCGGTTGTCGGTGAACTCGGGATGGAGTTCCAGCCCCATCAACCCGCCTTCCCCGATATGATAAACTCCGTCGATCTCGAAACTCTCTTCCCGGCCGCCCAGCCTCCGCAGGCGTCCCGGTCTCTCGGTCAGGAGCAGGTCGCCGCCGGGCAGGAACGCCACTTCCCAGGGTATCGCCAGGTTTTCCGCGACCACCTCGACCGGGTGGCGGTCGGCCGCGAAATTATCCCCCGCCACCCCCGGGGTTACGCCGGTCGGCGGGGGACGGAAGAAGAGAGGGACGATCTGGCCGCGCAGGAGGGACCAGGCGGCGGCGATAACCAGCGCGCCGACTACGAGTCCGGCGATCGTGGTCCGGAATCTATTCATAATACCCGTTCTCCTCCCTTTGACGCTTCGGTGACAACTGTCGCGTCCCGGCTTCAATGAGACTGGCATCCCATTCAAAATGAGACTCAATCCGCATTCGCTCAAAGCATTTGTAAATCTATTCAACTCAAGGTCAAGCTCAATCAAGCATCTGATGTGGCCCTTCGGCTTCGCTCAGGGCAAGCTACCCCTTTGGGGTGCGGGTTCAAGGGGCCATCTGGAGATCCCGGCGATTCTCCGTCTTCCGTCTAAAGCCGGATATAAAAGCCGGACAAGTCGCCGGGCTATGATGTTTTCACCCCGTTGGGGTGAAGGTCAGGGACGCCAACGGCGTCCTACATGTGCGCCTTCAAGGGCACACAATCAGAAAGGTGAGGTGAGTCAGGGAAGCACATCCTGAAAGAATACCAAGTCCTTTCCGGGCATACGCTCTCCGGCCCGTAGCTGAACGTAACTGC
>PWXJ01000016.1 GCA_003561965.1 PVC group bacterium | reverse complement strand
TATCTAGGGCCAGGACAAAGAGCTTGTCCTTTAAATATTCCTGATTCTCTCTTAACAGCTGGATCAGGGTGCCGCTCATGGCTGTTGAATTTAAACCTACTGCCGGCATGCCCAGCTCTTCCAAGCTTAGTGCGTCAAAATATCCTTCGGTGATAAAAATCTTTTTTTCTGTCAGGGAATTGTCTTTAAGATAGCACGAATTTAATATTTCCGTGTTGCCGATGTTGCGGTAGCGGTCTTCTTCATTGTCGCTTCTTAAGATAACAAACTTCTCACTTACCGGCATTACATATTTAAAAGCGCTGCCAAACCTGTGCCCCTCCGGCAGAAAACCCATTTTATATTTTTTAATTATTTGTTCGCTTAAACCCCTCGTTTTGTAGTAATCAGTTTTGTTTGCTTGCGCTTTTTTTACAAGCTCTCCTGTTTCTTTTAATTCTTCATCGCTTAAGTTTTGCTTATTTTTACTTTTTACTACCTCCAACTCCGGCTTCCCTGAAACAAATTCCCTGCTGGCGCCGGCCAGCTCCTTTGCCTTACTTATAGCCTGGGCCCGGTCTAAACCTTCTATTTCAATAAAATAATCAATGATACTGCCGCCTTTGCAGCAGCCGCTAAAAGAATAGTAGCTGTTGTTTTCCGGGTAAATTGTGAAGTGATCTTTATGCCCGCAGATCGGACAGGGGTTTAAACGGTAAGTGTTATTGCCGGCCTTCTCTAAGCGTCCGCCTTTTTGTTGAATGTAATCAAACAGTTTGACGCGCTCTTTTACCTCTTCAAGCTCCATCATTACATCCTTTCCCGGCGGGTATTCTGCTCCTTTTTCTCCAGCTGCCCTTTTGCCGTCTTTTTTATATATTTTACAGCAGAGGGCTGAATTAAAATGAAGCCCTCTGCAAGGTTAATATAGTTAATATAATTAAGCTAGTTAGTTTTTGCCGAGCCTTCTATAAAAGTCTTTTTCGAAGATTTACTGCCAAGATAAGGCCGACTTACTGCCACCATAAGGCCGACTTACTGCCAAGATAGAGTCGACTTACTGCCACCATAAGGCCGACTTTTTTAATATATTTTTCTACCATTTTTTAAAAAAGGTATCTTTTACTACATATTACTGCCAAGATAAGGCCGACTTTTTTATAAATAGCGCCTCTTAAAAAAGAATATTGCTATGAAGGAGATGCCTTAAATTAAAGAAACGATAAAATTACTGCCAAGATAAGGCCGACTTTTTTAAATGATCATCTACTTAAGGGTTCTATTTAAGAAGAATTAGTGATTTTTAATTTTTTTATAGTGTTCAATAATGCTGTAAGGGGCGGTAATTAAAATTTTTGAGTTTGCCCACTCTTTCCACCACCCGCGTTTCCTGGTGATCTCTTCGTTAAAGGATTCGTACTGCCAGGCAGTTATAACCTGATCGCTTTGCAGTAAATCCAGAGCTTCTTCAAGTCTTTCGCGTGTTCTGCTTGGCCGTGCTTTATTTATTTCCATTCCAGCAGCATTAACTAATGTTTTAACAAACAATCCTTCTTGAGTGCGCCCGCTGCTGATCCGCCAAATCCAGGCTAAATAACGGGCAAGGCGTTTTTCCCATTTTTGACGGTAAGGATCGTAGTTTAATGCTTTCTGAGAAAGCAGTGCGGTTTGTCTGCCGGGGCCGAATAAAAACTTAGCGAAAACATCGCCCGGCCTGACTCGCCAGGCAAAAGCATCGGTGCTGCCGTCAACGCGAATTTGACCAAAACGGCTGGTTAAAGCGATTGCTTTGCTTTCACCGCGCCACTTTGTAACTTCTCTTTTCCCTTTTTTCTCTTCAACAACTTCCATCTCATCAACAGTCACCCAGGTATAAGATAAAATGTCGATTTGTTGCTGGATATCCTTACGCTGAAAATCTCTGAAGCCGCCGCGGCGTCCAGATCCGCCCGCCTTTGGCAAAAGTCCTCTGGCCTTAAGAAAGTCATCTGCCGTTATATTAACCATTGCTTCATAGTGTTTGGCTCCTTTTAACCATTTTGCGGTAATGATGTCGAAGACATCTGCGGCAATATCGCCCTGCTTGGCAAGATCGGTTACCTTTTCGCGCATAGCTTCCTGCATTTCCTGAAGGGCAAGATCGCCTACAACCGGTTCGTCGTGGTCGGGCATAATATAGGCCTTGCCGGACAGAACCTTGCTGCTTAAATCGGCCACCGGCCATTTTTCATCCTGATTAATTTCAAATCTACCGGTAGCAATGCGATCTCTAAAATTATGATAAAGCTGGGAGCTGGCAATTTCGATATATTCTTTTGAAAAGCCTTCTTCGGGTAACTTTAGATTTAATCTTTTTTCCTTGTTAAGCCGAAGGGCTTGCTCCATAGTTTCAAGCAGCTGCTTGTATGTTTCTTGCAGCAACCGTTCCGAATAATCTTCCATATCTACCTTGTCTTTGGCGTTGCCGATGTTCAGCTGGGGTCCTTTGTCGCACTTTCTGGCCAACTCTTCTATTTCCGGCCCCTCGCCCAGCCTTAATATAATTTCGCTTATCAAAAAAACTTTATCAACCGGATCCGTGTCCGGCCTGAAATGTTCGTTATAGGGGAGAATGTTCTCGTAGATGTTACGAACCTTTTTAATTTTTAGCAGCTGGTCGGCTTTTTTAATCAATTCATCTTGCATGGTTTGCGGCCACCGCCTTCACGGGGTTATTAACTGCCAGGGCATTTTAATAAGAAACGGAAATTTTGTTTTGAAATAATATTCGCCTG
>PWXJ01000164.1 GCA_003561965.1 PVC group bacterium | reverse complement strand
CGGCCCGCCATTTCGGCTTCCCGGTCGATATCAGACGGGCCCGCCGGCTCCTCCGCGAACGGGAGGCGGAACTGGAACGGCGGCCCCACAAGGTCCGGCTCCTGGCCGGGCCGGACGGCTCCCTCTCCTGCCGGGCCCGGCCCCTCCCCTACCGGCCGGAGCCGGAGCCGCTCCGGGTCGCCCTGGCGGCCGGGCCGGTCGACTCCCGCGACCCATCTCTCCGCCACAAGACCACCCGGCGGGAGGTTTACGAAGCCGCCCGGGCCGGGCGGCCGGGTTACGACGAGGTGATCCTCTTCAACGAACGGGGGGAGGTCACCGAGGCCACCGCCTCCAACCTGGTGATCGAGGACGGCGGGGAGCTGATCACCCCCCCGCTCTCCAGCGGGGTCCTCCCCGGGACCCTCCGGGCGGAACTCCTGGCGGCGGGCGAGATCCGGGAAGAAAGGATCACCCGGGAGGGGCTGGCCCGGGCCGGGGAGTTCTTCCTGATCAACTCGGTCCGGGGCCGGCGGCGCGCGGTCCTGGAAGAACCGGCCTCCGGTCGCGGAAACCGGCGGCCCCCTCGAAGGCGGAAGCGGTCCGGATGATCCGCTCCTCCTCGAAGGCGGGAGCGATCACCTGGATCCCGACCGGGAGCCCCCGGGGGTCGAAGCCGCCGGTCACCGAGATCGCCGGGAGGCCGGCCAGGTTGACCCCGATGGTGAAGATATCCGAGAGGTACATCCCGAGGATATCGCCGGCCCGGGCCCCGAGTTCGAAGGCGGCGGTCGGCGAGGTCGGCATCACTATCGAGTCGCAGAGAGAGAACGCCCGGTCGAAGTCGTCCTTGATCAGCCGCCGGACCTTGAGGGCCCGGCCGTAATAGGCCTGGTAGTAGCCGGAGCTGAGGACGTAGGTGCCGAGGATGATCCGCCGCTTCACCTCCTCCCCGAAACCCTCCCGGCGGGTCGACTCGTAGAGCCCGGCCAGGGTCTCCCCGGCCGGGGACCGCCAACCGTACTGGACCCCGTCGAACCGGGCCAGGTTGGAGGAAGCCTCGGCGGTGGAGAGGATGTAGTAACAGGCGACCCCGTGGGGGATCCGGGGCAGCTCGACCTCGACCACCTCCGCCCCCAGCTCCCGGAAGACCTCCAGGGCGCCCCGGAAGGCCGCTTCCACCCCGGGCTCCATCCCCTCGGCGTAACACTCCCGGGGCACCCCCAGCCGGACCCCGGCGATATCTTTTCCCAACTGCTCCCGGAACCGGGGAACCGGGAGCGGGGCCGAGGTGGAGTCGAGGGGGTCGTGGCCGGAGATCGCCTCCAGCAGCAGCGCGATGTCCCCGACGTCCCGGGCCAGGGGGCCGATCTGGTCGAGCGAGGAGGCATAGGGGACCAGGCCGTAACGGGAGACCCGGCCGTAGGTCGGCTTCATCCCGGCCACCCCGCAGAAGGCGGCCGGCTGGCGGATCGAGCCGCCGGTATCCGAACCCAGGGCCCCGGCCGCCTCGGCGGCGGCGACCGCCGCCGCCGATCCCCCGCTCGACCCCCCGGGGACCCGGCCGAGATCCCAGGGGTTCCGGGTCGGGTGGAAGGCGGAGTTCTCGGTCGAGGACCCCATCGCGAACTCGTCCATATTGGCCTGCCCGAGAAAGACCGCCCCGGCGGCCCGCAGCTTCCGGACCACGGTGGCGTCGTAGGGAGAGACGAAACCCTCGAGGATCCTCGAGCCGCAGGTGATCTCCCGGCCCTCCACGCAGATCAGGTCCTTGAGGGCGAGCGGGACCCCGGCCAGGATCCCCGGGTCCTCCCCGGCGGCGACCTTCCGGTCGACCCCGGCGGCCATCTCCCGGGCCCCCTCCCCGTCGACCCGGAGAAAACTCCCGACCAGTTCCTCGACCTCCCCGATCCGGGCCAGCCGGGCCTCAACCGCCTCGCGGGCGGTGATCTCCCCGGCCGCCACCAGTTGGGCCGTCTCCCGCGCCGTCAGTTCCGTGAGTTCCGTCATCGCCGGTTGCCGGTTGTCCTGGATTCTGGATTCTATTCTATTACCGGGGGGACCTTGAAGAAGCCGTCCCGTTTCTCGGGGGCGTTGGCCAGGGCTTGCTCCTGTTCCAGGCCGGGGCGGGGCTCGTCCTCGCGGAGGACGTTCTTCAAGGGGAGGACGTGGGAGAGGGGCTCGACGTTGTCCAGGGGCAGCTCCTCGAGCTTCTCCATATAGAGGAGGACCTCGTTGAGCTGGCCGCCGAACTTCTCCTTCTCCTCGGCCGAGAGGCCGAGCCGGGCCAGCCGGGCTACCGACTCGATCCCGGCGGGGTCGATCTTCTTCTTGGTATTCTTGTTCATCTTCATCCATCCCGGTTTGCCCGGGTCCGCTCCAGGGCGGCGGCCAGCCGGCGGAAGGCCCCGGCCGGAAGCTCTTCCGGCCGGGAACGGGGATCAATCCCGGCCTCCCGGCAGGCGGCGAGGATCCGGGTTTCACTATACCCCAGGCCCCGGTCGGCGGCCAGAGTGTTTTTCAGCATCTTCCGCCGCCGGGCGAAAGCGGCCCGGATCACTTCCCGGAGGAGCCGGTCGGGTCCGGAACCGGGTTCGTTTCCGGGGAACATCCGGAAGCGGACGACCACCGAGTCGACCCGGGGGCGGGGATAGAAGGAGTTGCGGCTGACCGGGGCGATGATCTCCGGGCGGGAATAAAGCCGGGCCAGGACGCTGAGCCGCCCGTAGCCCCTCCCCCCGGGGGGGCTGACGACCCGTTCCCCGACCTCCTTCT
>PWXJ01000139.1 GCA_003561965.1 PVC group bacterium | reverse complement strand
ATCGGGCCGACTTCACACCGCCCTGCGCGGTTCTCATCGGGGGGGAAGGCGGGGGACTGCCGGAGGAGTTTCTCCGGCGGGCCGATCAGCGGATCACGATCCCGATGGCCGGGAAGGTGGAGAGCCTGAACGCCGCGGTGGCCGCGGGGATCATCCTCTACGGAGCCGGGTGGGCCTAACGTCCGGCCCGGAAGGCGGCGGGGAGGTGGGTTACCTTTTCCGGGCGGCCGGCCCCGGAACCGATCACCTCGACCACGTCGAAACGGCAGCGGGCCCGGGAAGATTTCTTCTCCTTGAGATACCAGCGGGCGGCCCGGATGATCCGCCCCTGTTTCCTCCGGTTGACGGAATAGCGGGGCGGGAGGTGCTCGCCGAGGGTCTTGGTCTTGACCTCGACGAAGACCAGGCGGTCCCCTTCCCGGGCGACGATATCGATCTCCCCCCGGGGACAGGTATAATTCCGCTCGACGATCTCCAGTCCCCCTCCCTCCAGGAGGCGGACCGCCGCTTCCTCCCCCCACTTCCCCAGGCTCTGGCGTTCCCTGGTCATCAGCCGATCTCCGTTTCTGCCGATAATTTCTTGTCGAAATATACCCCCGCCCCTATACTTTTTTCCAGCCCAAATCGCTTTCCCGGATGACTATGGAAAAACCCCGCCCTTCCAGGACAGGCCCGGCCGGGCCCGGCCGGCGGTTCCGGCTCTTCTTCCCCCGCCTCCGGGTCTCCGCGGTCCAGGCCACCTTCGCCCTCGCCGCCTTCATCGGGGGGGCCGCCGCCCTGGGAGGCTACGCCTTCAGCCGTCTGCTCCTTCTGGTCGAGAGAATCTGCCATCTGGAGAGCGTTACCCGGATGGAGTCGCTCGGGCCCTGGCTGATCCTGCTCCCCGCCCTCGGGGGACTGCTGGCAGGTCCGTTGATCTATTTCCTGGCCCGGGAGACCCGGGGGGGAGGGGTGGCCGACGTGATGGAGGCGGTGGACCACCACGGGGGCCGGATCCGTCCGGCGGTGGCCCTGGTCAAGACGGCCGCCTCCGCCCTGACCCTGGGCACCGGGGGGTCGGCCGGTTCGATCGGGCCGATCGTCCAGATCGGGGCCGGGATCGGCTCCACCATCGGCCGGATCTTCCGCTCCCCGCCCCGGCGGCTGAAGACCCTGCTCGCCTGCGGGGCGTCCGGGGGGATCTCGGCCATCTTCAACGCCCCCTTCGGGGGTATAATGTTCTCCCTGGAGGTTGTCCTGAGGGAGTTCCGGGGGCTGAGCTTCATCTACGTGGCGATCGCCGCCGTGGTCTCCGCCCTGGTCAGCCGGGCCATCACCGGGGATACCACGGTCTTCGCCGCCGAGTCGGCCCGGGCGGTTCTCTATATGAAATCCCACTGGGAGATCGTCGCCTTCCTCGGGCTGGGGGCCTTCACCGCCTTCGCCGCCAAGATATTCAATTACTTCCTCAACCGTTCGGAACTGCTCTTCAACCGGGTCCGGGGACCCGAACTTCTCAAGCCGGCCGCCGGGGGGCTGGCGGTCGGCCTGATCGCCTACTTCCTGACCCGCCTGGTCCCCGCCCCGGGCCTGAACAACCCCTTGGCGGTGATGGGCGTGGGCTTCAACACCATCCGCCTGGTCCTCAACCCGGAAAACTACCCGGCCTGGATGGAAGGCGGAACCGGCCTGCTGCTGCTCTCCCTGGCCCTGGTGGCCGCCCTGAAGATCCTGGCCACCGCCTTCACCCTCGGCTCGGGCGGTTCGGGCGGGATCTTCGCCCCCACCCTGGTGATCGGGGCGGTCTCCGGGGCCTTCTACGGATTCCTGCTCCAGGCGGTCTTCCCGGGAATGGTCGCCTCCCCGGCCGTCTACGCCCTGGTCGGGATGGGGGCCTGCTTCGCCGGCGCCGCCCACGCCCCGATCACCGCCATCTTCATCCTCTTCGAGATCACCGACAGCTACGAGGTGATCCTCCCGATTA
Organism: PVC group bacterium; assembly: GCA_003561965.1. Lineage (GTDB taxonomy): Bacteria > Auribacterota > Erginobacteria > Erginobacterales > Erginobacteraceae > Erginobacter. Next base: position 792 of record PWXJ01000139.1, on the reverse strand, counting down.
TGGCGGCGGTGGTGGTCAGCTCCCTGGTCGCCTTCTGGCTGAAACCGGAGAGCAACTTCGCCGAATGCCTGATCCGGAAGGGGATCGAGCCCCGCCGCCCGAAGAAGACCGATATCCTCCACGACCTCCGGACCAAGGACGTGATGATCCGCGACGTCCAGACCATCGAGGAGACGATGACGATGGACGTCCTGCGGAAAAAGGTCGGCAAGACCCTCCACACCAGCCTCCCGGTGGTCGACTCCGGCGGCGACCTGGTCGGCCTGGTCACTTACAAGGAGATCCACCTCGGGGTGGAGTGCGAGACCCCGGACTGCGATCTCACCGCCCGGAACTTTATGATCCCCGATCCGGTAACCGCCCTCCCCGACGAGCCGGTCGATGTCGTCTTCCGGAGGATGAAGGCCAACTTCATCGGGGTCGCCCCGGTCATCCGGGGGCCGGGAGACCGGAAGGTGGTCGGGATCGTGACCTACCGGAATATCTTCGAGGCCTACGAAAAAGCCCTGATGGAGTGACAAACAAAATAATTCACCGCAAAGCCGCAAAGAACGCAAAGATGCGCAAAGGTTTTTTTAAGTTTTATATCCGAGAGTCATTACCATCCGGCGTTTCTGTGAGTATTGAACCGGCCTTTGATTTCCGAATTGAAACTCTATAATCTTCCTTTGCGCTTTTTCGGTGAAGTATCAAAGTACAGAGAAAATTTTCTTTCCTTTGGGAGTTCTCAAAACGGTTCAACAACTACAATAATTCCGGATCGCCACTAAGGTCGGCAATAAAACTCTAATT
>PWXJ01000277.1 GCA_003561965.1 PVC group bacterium | reverse complement strand
TAATTGCTATAATGTAATTTAGTATAATCACGGGGCTCCGTCAAGCCTTGGATTGTCGAACGTGGATTGTCGAAACGACCTCCTTGGCCTCCGCAAGATTTCCGCCCTGGCTATCCCGCTTGCCCCTGCCGGAGGAAAAGCCTATACTATGTTTCAGAAGAATATCCACACACACAATGAACATTCCGGAAAATTTACGGCAGCTCGACCCCCAGCGCTGGGAGATCCCGATTACCTTCCGGCCCGCGATGCGGGTCCCGGGGCTGGTCTACGCCGACCGGGAACTGCTGGAAAAGATCGGGGAGGACCGGTCCCTGGAACAGGTGGTCAACGTCGCCTCCCTCCCGGGGATCGTCGGCTACTCCCTGGCGATGCCCGACATCCACCAGGGCTACGGCTTCCCGATCGGCGGCGTGGCCGCCACCGACCCGGCCGAAGGCGGGGTGATCTCCCCCGGGGGGGTCGGCTTCGACATCAACTGCGGGGTCCGGCTGCTCCGGACCGGGCTGGAAGCCGGCCGGGTCCGTCCCCGGATCCACCAGTTGCTTTCCGTCCTCTTCCGGACCATACCCGTCGGGGTCGGGAGCCACAGCGACCTCAAGCTCTCCCCCGGGGAGGAGGAGCGGGTCCTGGAGGAAGGCAGCGGCTGGGCGGTCGCCCGGGGGATGGGCACGGAGACCGACCTGGAGAACACCGAGGAGCGGGGCCGGATGGACGGGGCCGACCCTTCCCGGGTGGGGAAAAGGGCCCGGGAGCGGGGGTTGCGGCAGCTGGGGCCCCTCGGTTCCGGCAACCACTTCCTGGAGATCCAGTACGTCGACGAGATCTACGACGCCGCCCTCGCCCAGAGCTTCGGCGTCGAGCGGGATATGGTCACGGTGATGATCCACTGCGGCTCCCGGGGGCTGGGCCACCAGGTCTGCTCCGATTACGTCAAGAAGATGGGGGCGGCGGCGCGGAAGTACGGCTACACCCTCCCCGACCGCCAGCTGGCCTGCGCCCCCGCCGACTCCCCCGAGGGCCGGGCTTACTTCGGCGCGATGGCCTCTGCCGCCAACTACGCCTGGGCCAACCGGCAGATCATTATGGACCGGGTCCGGAAGGTATTCGAAAAGACCCTCTCCGCCGGCCGGGAAGAGCTGAAGATGGGCCTGGTCTATGACGTCGCCCACAACATCGCCAAGTTCGAGGAGCACCGGGTCGGGGAGACCGAGAAGACGCTCTGCGTCCACCGGAAAGGGGCGACCCGGGCCTTCGGTCCCGGACGGCCCGAACTCCCCGGCCGTTACCGCCCGGCCGGTCAGCCGGTTTTGATCCCGGGGGATATGGGCAGCTGCTCCTTTCTCCTGGCCGGGACCGATCAGGCGATGGCCGAGACCTGGGGCTCCACCTGCCACGGCGCCGGGCGGCTGATGAGCCGGACCGCCGCCCGGAAGTCGATCGGGGGGCGCCAGCTGGCGGCGGAACTCAGGTCCCGGGGAATCGAGGTGATGGCCGGCTCGATGTCGTCCCTGGCCGAGGAAGCCCCCGCGGCCTACAAGGATGTCTCCGGGGTGGTCGAGGTGGTCCACCAGGCCGGGCTCTCCCGCAAGGTCGCCCGGATGCGCCCCCTGGGCGTGATCAAGGGCTGAAAAGGCCAGCCCCCCGGAATAACCGAATATTGTATTGCCCTGCTCCCGCTTAACCACTAACCTGTCCACCCCCCCGGCGGGCTTGTCCCGCCGGAGGGAAAGTTCAGAAATCAAACAGGTTCGCAAAGTCCTCCCCCCCCGGCGGGCTTGTCCCGCCGGAGGGAAAGTTCGAAAGATAGCCAGCGGTCGCCCCATTCCCACCGGCGCGTGGAATTGTGTGTATGTGGCAGTGATGTTATCTGACGAACTGATTCACCTGCCGGATGAACCGGCAGGGGTAATTCCATATGGCGGAATGGTCCTGAATAGTTACTTTATGGAGATAAATTAAATGCTCGACATCAAGATCATCAGGGAAAACCCGGAGCTGATCAAGAAGGTCCTGATCCAGCGGTTGATGGAGCTGGACGTCGACCGGATCATCGCCCTCGACCGGGAGAAGAGGACGCTGCTCGCCGAAGCCGAGGAACTCAAGCATACCCGCAACCGGGTCTCCCGGGAGATCGGGGCCCTGAAGAAGTCGGGGGAGGACGTCACCGGACGGGTCGCCGAGATGAAGGCGGTCTCCAAGAAGGTCCATCTCCTCGACGAGATGCTCCGGAAGCTGACCGGCGAACTCGACGAACTTCTCTCCCGGGTTCCCAACCTCCCGTCCGAGGACGTCCCGGTCGGCCCGGATATGCGGGCCGGGAAGCTGGTCCGGGAAGGGGGGGAGAAGCGGGAGTTCGATTTTGAGCCCCGCAACCACCTCGCCCTGGGGGATCTGCTGGGGGTGCTCGACTTCAAGCGGGCCGCCCGGGTGGTCGGTTCCAACTTCGCCCTCTTCCGGGGGGTTGGAGCGCTCCTTGAGCGGGGCCTGATCAATTTTATGCTCGACCTCCACACCGGGGAGAAGGGCTACACCGAGATCTCCCCGCCGTTCTTCTGCAACCGGGAGTGTATGCACGGGACCGGGCAGCTCCCCCTGCTCGAGGAGGATATGTACCACCTCCGGCGGGACGATTATTTCCTGATCCCGACCGGGGAGGTCCCGATCACCAACCTCCACCGGGGCGAGATCCTCGAGGAGTCCGGCCTCCCGATCCATTACGCCGGCTATACCCCCTGCTTCCGGCGGGAGGCGGG
>PWXJ01000290.1 GCA_003561965.1 PVC group bacterium | reverse complement strand
TGACGCTCCAGCTCCCGTCCCGGCGGGCCAGTTCCAGCTCGATCACCCCCAGGGCCCGGCCCCAGGAGGCGGGGAGGACGGCGGGGACCCCGTGGATCAGCCCCCGCTGGTTGTCGATCCCGGGAATCTCTTCAAAGTCCCCCGGGAACCTCTGGTGCTGGTGGCCGAGGACCAGCGCGTCCACCCCGTCGATCCGGGCCAGCCAGTAGCCGGCGTTTTCCCGGGCCGCGTCCGAGTCCGGTTCCGAGGGGTCGATCCCGCCGTGGGCCAGGACCACCACCAGGTCGGATTTTTCCCGGAGCCGAGGGATGTATTCTTCCGCCCGGGGGAGGATATCCTCCACCACCACCTCCCCCTGGAGGTGGCGCCGGCCCCAGTCGGCGATCTGGGGCGGGGCCAGCCCGATCACCCCGATCCGGATCGGTATCCCGTCCAGCTCTCGTTCGAGTACCGTGTAGGGCTTGACGAAATGGCCTTCGGGTGCGCCGGCCGGCCGGATGTTGGCGGCCAGCCAGTGAAACTCCGAGTTCCGCCGGGCCCGGAGGAAGAAATCGATCCCGAAATCGGTCAGGTCGTGGTTGCCGACCGCAACCGCGTCGTAGCCCATATGGTTGAAAGCCCGGATGATCGCCTGGTATTCGTCCCCTTCCAGCGGCTCGACCTTGGCCTCGATCTCGCCGACCAGGCTGCCCTGGATGACGTCCCCGGCCGAGAAGAGCAGGGTGTGGGGATACTCCTCCCGGGCCTGTTCGACCAGGGTGAAGACCTGGCTCAGGCCGATCTCGTCGTCCGGGGCGTCGGCCAGGTAATTGTAGGGGAGCAGGTACTGGTGCTCGTCGGTGGTGGCCAGGATGGCCAGCCGGTGGTGAGAGGCGTCCGGCCCGGCGCAGCCGGCCAGGAGGACCAGTACCGCCAGCCCCAGCCCGCCGGCAATCTTCAGGAAGTATTTCATAACAACCCTCGAGATCGTGTGATGAGGACCGGGCAAAGGAGGAACAGGCGGGAGCGGCTTGTTCCGCGAGCTCCGGCCTCTGCGGCCGTGGATTCTCGTGGTCTCCCGCCTCGAGCCGGGCTGGAGAATGATGAAAGACTACTCGCCCGGCCGGCGCGTCGCCGGTCGATATTCAAGCGCCGGCCGTCCCGGAATCGGGCGCCAGCCTGAAGATGGGTTCGGTTTCTTCGACGGTTTCGGTCCGCGGGGCGAGTTTTCGGTAGACAAAGGCGATCGCGACCATCGTGGTGGGGATGGTGGCGAAGAGACCGATCACCAGGCACAACAGCCCCAGCAGGTTAACCAATCCCAACACGATGAAGAAGACGAAGAGCTTGCCCTTGGCGCCTTTCGTTATGGCCGAACTCTTCTTGAGCGCTTCGACCGGCCCCGCTCCCTGGTCGACGATGAAGTAGTCGAAGAACCAGAACTTGATCCCCCAGATAATCCCCGGCACGATCAACAGGATGGTCCCGGCGAGGACGACCAGCGAATAGAGAATTATGCCGCCCAGGTACTTTAAAACCAGGGGATACTGCCTGAAGAGATCCGCGAATTCGGCTTTCCCGGTGTCGCAGAAACTGAGGGAAATTTTAATCACTCCCATAGAAATAATAAAGGTTATGAGGTAGTCGATGATATGGAGAAGCATCCCCGGCAGGAGAGCGCTCCTCACAACTCTCCTCGCCAGCAGCCACGGGGCGAAATACAGGGAATATGAGACCAGAAGGAGCCCCAGAAAGAAGGGGAAATTTTTCTTCATCGTCTCCCAGCCGAAACCCAGAGCCTCCTTGTTGGAAAACTTTGCTTCTTTCACGACTCTCCCTCCTTTTTGGTCCGGACCGTTCAGAGAAATCGCTTTCCCCGGGTTCCCGTCAAGCGCCGCGCTTGCGGGGCGAAAAACAAGATTGCGGATCTCATTATTTCTGAAAACCCCCCGGAAGACAATTAAAAACCCGTAACGGCAACCATCAAGTTTTATTCCTTATCTCGGCGGGGAGAGAAGGCGGATCGGGGGACAATGTTCGGCCGCCGGGGAGGCGGAAATAATCAAGTAATATGATTGACTTACTTGACAATATGGGGTACGCTGGCGACATCATCAAGCAAATCAGGAACCAGTCGCCGATGAAAATGTCAACCCGGGGAAGGTACGGATTGCGGGTGATGCTGGAGCTGGCCCTCCGGGCCGGGCCGGACCCGGTCCCGGTGGAGGAGGTCGCCGAAGCCCAGGGGATCTCCGGCCATTACATCCACCTCCTGGTCCCGGTCCTGAGGCGGGCCGGGCTGGTCCGGACGGTCCGGGGCCCGAAGGGGGGCTGTATTTTAAGCCGTCCCCCTTCCGCGATCACCCTCCTCGAGGTGGTGGAGACGGTGGAGGGCCGGATCGCTCCGGTGGAGTGTATGGCCGACGGAACTCTCTGCGGGGAGTCCGGCGGCTGCGCGGCCCGGGAGGTCTGGCACGAGGTGGCCTCGGCTATTGAGGGGGTTCTGGGAGGAATGACGCTGGAGCAGCTGGCCGCTCGGCAGCGGAGCCGGACCCCGGCGGCGGCGACCTGGCAGATTTAGCAGAAAAGGAGGTTGCGAATGAGAAGGATATTCCTCGACAACAGTTTGAGTATCGGCAATACCCCCCTGGTCCAGCTCAACTCGCTGACCCGGGGGCTGGAGGCGGTGGTGGCGGCCAAGATCGAGGGGAGGAACCCCGCCTACTCGGTGAAGTGCCGGATCGGGGCGTCGATGATCTGGGCGGCCGAGCGGCAGGGG
>PWXJ01000299.1 GCA_003561965.1 PVC group bacterium | reverse complement strand
TTCTTCCGGGTGATCCGGTTCGACCGGAACCAGGTGGTCAACATCTTCAAAGGGGATGACCTGGAACTGTATTTCGAAAACGAGATCGGGGCCCGGAGGAGGCTTTCCGGGTGCGATTTTCTTCCCGCCTTGATCGGCGTGGATGAGAAGAAAAAGGTTTTTACCGAAGAATATGTCTGCCGGCACCCATTTAAGTCGAATTCCCTGCGTGGACTCGACCCGGTGGATATCGCCGGCCGGGTCAGGGAGATTATCCGGCAAACCCGTTCCGCGGCCCCGGTCCGGGTTACCAACCGGGAAGAATACGTCGCCGGCCTGACGGCCGCCCTGTTGGCCCGGCCGGAAACTGACGGAGATACCCGAAATTACATCCGCCGGCTGGGAGTGGAGGCTTGCGATCGGGAAACCGTGGAACTGGTATTTTCCCACGGGGATTTCCGCAAGGATCAGCTGTTCTTCGGGCCGGCCGGAGAATTGAAGGTCATTGACTGGGAGAACTCCGGTTACTTCAGCCGCTACCGCGACCCGCTGGAATTCTTCCTTTCCGAAGAGTGGCTCTACAACAAACCGGCGGTTCCACCGGAATGGTTTCTCGATGTCCAGCGTTCCCAGCTCCGGGGGGACTGCGCGCTTTATCTGCTGGAACTCGCTCACTTCCCGGTCCGTTTCCGGCGGAACTTTCTCCTGACCCGGAACATCCCGCTTATCCAAAAACTCGAGAAGCGGATACGACGGAAGCTGCTGAAATGAAGATGAATTCGAACAAGGGGAGAACCATCGGGGGAAAAACTCACCCGGGGGAAGAAATTGCCCGGCAAACCGACCGGGGGAAAGTCCTGATTGTCGGTTTTGACGCCCTCGATCCGGAATTTCTCGAGCGCCACTTCTCCGAACTGCCGGTTCTGCGCGAGCTGGCTCTGACCGGCGCCTGGGGGCGGCTCCGTTCCACCATACCGCCTTTCTCCCTGATCGCCTGGCCCTCGGCGATGAGCGGGATGAACCCGGCCCGGACCGGGGTGACCTGCCTCCCGCCGGACGACTTCTCCTGCTCCATCCCCCCCCTGAACTCCCGGGCGGTCCGGGTTCCCCGTCTCTGGGACGTCGCTTCGGCCAACGGCCGGAAGGTGGGGGTGGTGAACGTCCCCCTCACCTATCCGCCGTCTCCGGTCAACGGTTTTATGATCAGCGGGTTTTTAACCCCTTCCGACCGATCCGATTTCACCTATCCCCGGGAGTTGAAAACGGAACTGCCCCCGGGTTACCGGACTTCTCTCGGATTCGCCCAGGACCGGGTGGAGGAGGAGTTTTTCCTCCGGCATCTCTACCCGCTGACCGAGACCCAGTTCGGAACCGTCGAGACCCTGCTGGAGACGAAGCCCTGGGATCTCTTTATCTACGTGATATCCGGGACCGACTGGGTGCAGCATTATTTCGGCTGCCACCGGGAGGCGTCGGGCTGGGAGAGGTCGGAAGAGATGATGCTCGAGTATTTCCGTTACGCCGACCGGTTCCTCGGCCGGCTCCGGGACCGGGCCGGCCCGGAGACGACCGTGATCGTCCTTTCCGATCACGGGTTCGGCAAGGTCCCTTCCCGGTACGTCTATCTCAACTCCTGGCTGGAGCGGGAAGGCTTCTTCCGCTTCCAGCGGTCGGGCCGGGGAATCGTGAAAAGCGCCCTGGCCGGGCATATCCGCACCCTGGGGGCGTTCCCGCCTTTCGGGCTGCTCAAGGCGCGGATTCCTCCCCGCCTCCGGTGCGAGTTTCACCACCTGACCCGCCTGGAAAGCCGCCAGGTCGACTGGGAAAAAACCCGGGCCTGGTTCACCCTGTTTCTCCATCATACCGGTTATATCCGGATCTCCGATCGGGTTGATTCGCCGGCGGAGCGGGAGAAAGTCCGGGAGGAGATTATCTCCGGCCTGAAGGGACTGAACGAAACCCGTCCGGGGGAGAAGATCTTTGACCGGATTTGCCGGCGGGAAGAGATCTTCACCGGCGGCGACCTCTCCGGTATCCCGGACATCTTCCTGCTCTTCGCGGATCAGTGGCTGGGGCAGACCGTCCCCTCGAAGTCTCTTTTTCGCCGCATTCCTCCCGGCGGCCGCTCCAAGGCCACCCACCGGATGGATGGGGTATACATCTTTTCCGGCCCGCCGGTTATCCCCGGCACCCGGGCCGATCTGGAGATCTACGACATCGCCCCCACGGTTTACGCTCTTTTGGGGGTACCCCTTCCCGATACCATCGACGGCCGGGTGGCCCGGGAGTGTTTTCGCCAGGACGGTGTTTTTCCCGGTGTATTCCCTCGGAGGGAATACCGTCCCTCGGCCGGTCAAGATGTCGAGTGGGGGGCCGGACCGCAGGAAGAGGTTCTGGAAAAATTGCGCGCCCTGGGTTATCTCTGAACCCCCGAAACGATACAGGAAAAACTTGATCGAGATGGAGATGCCTGACCTGACAAAAAGAAGGAGGGCCGTGGCCTGGCTGGCGGCCGTCCTCGGGGCCGGGGCGTTTTTTCTTCTTCTGCCGTCCCGCGGCCCGGCATTCTCCCTGCAGTATTCGGCCGGGCTCTTTATCCTGACTATGCTCTGCTTCCGCTGGCTGACCGGTCCGGTCCATCCGGGGGTCTTCGGTTTCCTCTCTCCCCACGGGATCGTCCTGGTCAACTCGTTCGTCTATTTCGGGCTCGGGCCGCTCCCCCGGCTGGCCTTTCCGGAAGCCCGGATCATCGGCTACTTCAACCTCGGGGCCGACGAATACTACATCCCC
>PWXJ01000247.1 GCA_003561965.1 PVC group bacterium | reverse complement strand
TTCCTTCTCTGCCATCGTTATCTCCTCCAGTTTGTTTGCTTATTGCGTTTAAAACACGGACAAAAGCCCCGACAGGAGCATTAATTACATTGACAAAACGGGCTGCGGGGGAAATAAAACCTCCCATAAGCTTTGAAAGAAGCACATCCCTCGGGGGAAGCTTCGAAATTTCCGATATTTCTCCGCCCGTCACAAAACTCTTTTCTAAAAACCCGGCTTTTAAACTCACCCCTTTGTGGGAATCCGCGAAGCTTGAGACCACCCTGGCGACCTTCACAGGATTCTCCGGGACCAAAATCAGCATAGTCGGACCTGACACCGAATCCAGCATATCCGTCCATGTCCCTTCAGCAAAGGCCCTTGCCAGAAGCGTGTTCTTGAAAGACATGCAGGCGGCGCCTTCTTTCTTCAAACTCTTTCTGAAAAGGTTCATTTCATTGGCGCCCACGCCGGAGCACTCGGCCATAAAGACCGTTTCGCCGCCCTTTAAAAACCCGTTAAGCTCATCCAGCATCAATTCTTTTTCTGCTTTTGGCATCTTACCACATGCTCCCCGGTATTATTTTAAAGATGAAATTAACTGCTGTGTGTCAAGACTTATGCCAGGCCCCATGGAAGTGGAAAGCGAAGCGGACCTGACATACTGCCCCTTGCACGCGGCGGGCCTCAAACGCAAAATCGTCCGGACGCATTCGGCTATATTCTCCCGAAGCTTATCCTCGCTGAAAGACTTTTTCCCGGCAATCAGGTGAACATTTGAAGTCTTGTCAACCCTGAACTCTATACGGCCTGCTTTAACCTCTTTTATTGCATTTTCAAGCTCGAAGGTGACCCCTCCTGTTTTAGGACTGGGCATCAGACCCCTCGGCCCCAGGATTTTCCCCAGCTTTGATACGACCTTCATCATATCCGGAGCAGCCACGATTGTGTCAAATTCCATCCAGCCGCCCGATATCCTGTCGGCCAGTTCTTCAGCGCCTACTTCTTCGGCCCCGGCCCGCTTCGCTTCTTCCGCCTTGTCTCCTTTCGCGAAAGCGACGACTCTTACCTCCTTGCCCGTTCCATGGGGAAGGACTATAACGCCCCGGACCATCTGGTCGGCCTGTTTGGGGTCCACGCCCAGGCAGAACGTGAGTTCAACGGTCTCGTCGAACCCTGCCGGCTTAATTTGCTTCAGCAGTCCGGCCGCCTCCTCAAGCGTGTACTTTTTGTCCCGCTCGACAATTTTTTCGTTCCCGGCGTATCTTTTACCTTTAGTCATGATGGATTTCAACTCCCATACTCCTGGCGGTTCCTTCTATCATCCGCATAGCCTCCTCAACCTCCGAAGCATTCAAATCCTGCATTTTTTCTTCGGCGATTTCCTTCACCTGCTGCCTGTTGACCTTGCCGATCTTCTCCCTGTTGGGAACGCCCGAAGCTTTGACAATGCCCGCCGCCCGCTTGAGCAGGACCGCGGCCGGAGGAGATTTTACGATAAAATCATACGTCCTGTCCCCGTATACCGTTATAACAACGGGCAGGATTAAATCTTCTTTTCCTTTAGTGGAGTTATTGAAGGACTGGCAAAACTCCATTATATTAAGCCCGTACGCTCCCAGAGCGGGGCCTACCGGGGGAGCCGGGGTGGCTTTGCCTCCGGGTATCTGCAGCTTAATCTGCCCTGCGACCTGTTTCCCTTTTTTTTGCGCCATTTTAAAGTTTCTCCACCTGCCAGAGTTCCAATTCCACCGGAGTAAGCCTTCCGAAGATTGAAATCATAGCCTTTATCTTTCCTTTGTCCGAGTAAACATCTTCCACCGTACCCTGAAAATTCTCGAAGGGCCCTTCTATTATCCTTATCGCATCTCCCCTTTTAAACTCAAGTTTGGGCTTCAGCGAAGTTTTCTTGCCTTCAACCGTCTCAAGGAGAGCCTCAAGGTCCCTGCCCTCAACCGGCACCGGATTGGCGCCCGCCCCCACAAAACCCGTAACCCGGCGGATTCTTTTTATCAGCCTCTGGAGCTCGTCCGTAAGCTCCATCTCGACAAGAACATATCCGGGATAAACCGCCCGCTTTACGACGCGCTTCTTTCCGCCCTTTATTACAGACACTTCCTCTACAGGAGCTATCACCCTTCCCATCAGAGGCTCAAGCTCCTGCGCTTTCACCCTTGTCTTAATTTCCTCTTTAATTTCCTGCTCAAATCCTGATTGAGCGTGAACCACATACCACTTTTTGTCCATTTATCTAAATCACTCCAGCCGGGGAGGCTGCATAGAAACAGCCCTAATTTGCAAGCAGCTGCATTATACTGAACCTGCCCCCGAGAACGAGGGTTTGCATCATATAATCTACAATTCCGAGAAACACGGCCACAATTAAAACAGCAATTACAACAACTATCGTGGATTCAACCAGTTCTTTTCTGCCTGTCCACGTAACTTTCTTGAGCTCAGCCCTTACCCCGAGCAAAAAACTTTTCGCCTGCGTTAAAAGTCTCACTCCACACCCTTTTTCTTGCGCCATGTAACTATCGAACCAGCAGGCCTGGAGGGATTCGAACCCTCAGCCTCTGGATTTGGAGTCCAGCGCTCTGGCCGGTTGGAGCTACAGGCCTATTTTGTTTCCTTATGAACCGTATGCTTTCTGCAGAAAGAGCAGAACTTCTTCAGCTCAAGCTTCGCAGCCTGCTTTTTCCTGTCCTTGGTCGCGGTGTAATTGCGCCTTTTGCAGTCACCGCATGCAACATGTATTAAATCGCGCATCTGCTTTTCCTATTCCAGAATATCGGTG
>PWXJ01000231.1 GCA_003561965.1 PVC group bacterium | reverse complement strand
TCATCGACCGGATCGAGGACGGGCGGCTGGCGGTTCTCGAGATCGAGGGGGTGATGGGCGATTTCGTCTGGCCGGTGGAGTTCCTGCCGGAGACCGTCCACGAAGGGAGCGTCCTCGACTTTACCATCGAGGAGAACCCGGAAGCCGAGGCGGCCCAGCGGGAGAAGGTGCGAAAGCTGAGGGACGAACTCCTCCGGAGGACCCGGGAACGGGGGGAATAAGGCCTATTCCGGCGAATCCGCCGGCCCCGGCCGGTAAACCACCCCGGCGTAGCCGACGAAAGACTCGTCGGGATGGAGGTCGTAACTGGTCGAGTACTCGACCAGTTCCCCCCGCTCGACCCCGAAAGTCCGGGCGAAGGCCAGCGCCGCCGCCGCCCCCCCCGCCGAGCAGGCCGACTGGTTCTCCCCGGCGTGGCGGAGCGCCCCCGGGCCGTCCATCTCCAGCAGGCTCTCGATGAAAGCCCGGTCGTTGACCTCCTTGACCCACTCCACCGCCCGCTCCCCCCGCCCGGCCGGGCTGAACCCGTAATTCGACCCGTAATGGGTCAGGTCGGTCGACCCGAGGACGGCCACGGTCCTTCCCAGGGAATCGGCCGCCCGGCGGATCTCCCGTCCCAGTTCCTCGGCCGCTTCCGAAGGGGCGGCCCGGAGGGCCAGGGCCCGGGCATCGGGGAAGAGGTACTTCAGGAAGGGCAATTGAACCTCGACGGTGTTGTCGGGAACGCGGTCCTCCCCCGGCGGAGCGGAAAGGAATCCGGAGATTTCTTCCAGCAATTCGAGATCGGCCGATAGCACCCCCAGCGGGGTCTCGTATCCTTCCTCGGGGGCGGCCAGGACCCCGGCCGAGGGAGGGAGGTGCCCCCCGACCACCACCACCGTCTCCACGGACCGGCGGAAACCGAGCAGGACCCGGAGGGCGATCCGGCCGGAGAAGGCCCAGCCGGCGTGGGGCGCCACCCCGGCCACCGCCGAGGGTTCGGGGGCCGGACCGGAAGCGATATAATTCTCGATGGTCCGCCGGGTCTCTTCCCCGCTCCCCGGGTACCATCCGGGAGGCAATACTCTCTGCCTGATCGTCATAATTCTTCCCTCCTTGCTGACGGAATATTCGGGTCAAGCCTCCCGCGGGAACCGGACTATTCGTCCCCGGTTCCGGCCCGGTCTTTCCCGGAGAGGAGCTTGATTATCTCCCGCTGCCCCTCCTCCAGGGTCCGGTGATGACGGCGGGCGTCCTCGATATAATCCACCGCCTTCATCCCCACCTTGACCGCCACCGTCGCCGTCACCGCCATCGAGAGGAGAAAGACCACCAGGACCAGTTCAATCATCGGGAACCCTCCTTGTTAAGGCCGGCCCGGCAAATTATTCTACCGGGCCGTCCGATCTTGCCCTATTATATCCCCAGTTGGAATACGGCGCCATTCAACGGGTAGCTTAATGAAAATCGCCTTCGTCTTCAACCCCTTTAAATACAAGCTCCACGAGGAGAACCTCCGGATCGTCCAGAAGTACTTCGGTCTCTTCCCCCCCCTGAGCCTGGCCTGGGCGGCGGCGATCGCCGAGGAGGCCGGCCACACGGCGATGATCGTCGACGCCCGGACCCTGAGGCTGAGCCGGGAGGAGACCCTGGCCCGGCTGCGGGATTTCAAACCGGATATTCTCGGCTTCCTGATGACCACCTATATGTACCGGGAGACCCTGGAGTGGATCCGCTACCTGAAGCGGCACCTGGAGGTCCCGGTGGTGATCGGGGGCTACAACCTCCGGGTCTATCCCCGGCAGTCGCTGGTCCCGGAGGAGATCGACTTCGGGGTGGTCGACCAGGCCTACTACACCCTCCCCGGGCTGCTCGAACAGCTGGAGGGCGGCCGGCGATTCGATAAAGTCCCGGGACTGGTCTATAAAAAAGACGGCGAGATCGTCGTCACCCCCCACCCGCAAAAGATCGACTTCGACCGCTACCCCAGCCCGGCCCGCCACCTCCTGCCCAACCACCTCTACGCCGAGTTTCCCACCGAGCGGAAGAACTTCACCCTGATGGTGACCAGCCTCGGCTGCCCGATGAGCTGTACCTTCTGCGAGGCCGGAAGGACCGAGTACAACCCCCGGTCGCCCCGGACCGTGGTCAACGAGATGCAGGAGTGCCACGACCGGTTCGGAATCCGGGAGATCGACATCTTCGACTACGAGTTCCCGATGATCCGGGAACGGACGATGGAGATCTGCCGGAGACTCCGGGAACGGAGACTCGACCTGACCTGGGCCTGCCGCTCCCGGGTGGACACGGTGGACCCCGAACTGCTCGAGGAGATGCACCGGGCCGGGTGCCGACGGATCTACTACGGCCTGGAGTCCGGCTCCCAGGAGATCCTCGACCGCCTCCGGAAGGGGATCACCCGGGAGCGGATAGAACAGACCATCGCCGCCACCAAGGAGATCGGGATCCGCCCGCTCGGCTTCTTCCTGGTCGGGGTCCCCGGGGAGACCCGGAAGACCGTCCGGGAGACGGTCCGCTTCGCCAGGAAGCTCGACCTCGACTACGTCCAGTTCTCCAAGCTGACCGCCAAGCCCCTGACCGGGATGTGGAAGGACCTGGTCCGGGAGACCGGCAGGGATTACTGGGAGGACTACATCCTGGGCAAGACCGAAGAGCAACCCCTCCCCCGCCCCTGGACCGATCTCTCCAACGAGGAGATCGACCGGTTGACCCGCTGGGCCTACGTCAACTACCACTCCCGGCCCGGGTTCCTCTTCCGGATGGTCCTTCAGGTCCGGTCGTTCGACGAGTTCAGGCGGAAGTTCCTCGCCTTCCTGGATATGGTCTTCCGGCAGGAGGAGACCTCCCGTCCCGACCACGGCTTCCTGGCCTACGACGAAAACGCCCCCTTCTTCAGTTCCCGCTACCAGAAATCCCCCCGCCTGCCCCACTGATCCGGCGGAAAGAGAAACCGTGAAGAAGAACCTGATGTGGCTGATCAGCCTCGGGGTGACCGGGGCGCTGCTGGCCCTGATCTTCCGGAGGGTCGAGACCGGCCGGGTAATGGAATCGGTCAGGGACGCCCGGGTCCTCCCCCTGCTGGGAGCCCTGGCCGTCTCCTTTCTCACCAACTGCTGGCTGGCGGCGGCCAAGTGGCGGCGGATCCTGATACCCCTGGGGCTGGAGATTCCCGTCCGGGAAGCCTTCCTGATCAAGATGGGGAGCGGACCGGTGAAGAGCGTCTTCCCCTTCCGGGCCGGGGAGGCCTCCCGGGTGATCTATCTCAAGCGCCGACATAAGTTCTCCGCCGCCCGGGCGACCGGGTCGATCCTCCTTGAACTGCTGATGAATATCCTGGTCTTCCTGACCCTGATCCTAACCGGCGGGCTGGCCTGGAGAAACGCCCCGCCCGGGCTGGCCGCGGTGAGCGGCCTGCTCCTGGCCGGAACGCTGGCCGCGATCTTCGGGGCCGGGAAGGCCGGAAGGACCGGCTGGTTCCGTCCGGTCCTCGCCCGGATACCCGGTGCCCGGCTCCGGGGCGGGCTGGAGACCCTCCTCAACTTCCATCGGTTCTTCACCCCGAAAGAGATCGCGATACCCCTCTTCCAGTCCCTGGTCATCCAGGGGGGGAAACTGCTCAGCTTCTTCCTGATAGCTTCCGCCTTCCGGATCACCCTCCCCCCGCCGGTTTACCTGGTCATCCTCCCCTTCTCGATTTTAATCGCCGGAATCCCGGTCGCCTTTCTGGGGATCGGGCTGCGGGAGGGGAGCCTGGTCGAACTGGTCCCCCTCTATGCCCCGCTGCCGGCGGCGGCGGTCCTCGCCCCGGCCCTGGTCTTCTCGGCGGTCGAGTACCTCTTTCCCGTCCTCCTCGGCTTGGGCTGGACCGGGCAGTTCACCCGGCGGCTGCTGGAGGGGACCCGGGGGGAAGGAAAAGCAGCCGGGGTGTAAGGACCCCGGATGACGTTTACCATCCGCTCCGGGTAAAGCCGGCCGTCTCCGCCCCGACCGCGGTATCGAAGAAAACCCGGTCGGCGGGGGGAACCTGGACGGCATACGGAGAGCGAGGCTCGTAGTAGAGCAGCGTCACCCGGTTGGCGACAATCCGGCCCGCTTTCTCCTCCGGGATTTCATACTCGGGGTAGACCGCTTTTCCGGGAAACTCGACCCGGTAATCCCGCCCGTCGCTGAAGAAAAGGACGGTACCCTGGAGGTCGGTCCGGAAGATCTCGACCCCCCGCAACCGGAGGCGTCTCACCACCTCCGGGTGGGGGTGGCCGTAGCGGTTGTTCTCCCCCACCGGGATCACGGCCGCCCGGGGAGACACCCGGGAGAGGAAAGCCGTACCGGTCGAGGTCCGGGAACCGTGGTGGCCGACCTTGAGGACCGTGGAGCGGAGGTTGAAACCCCGGCTCATCATCTCCATCTCGGCCACCCGTTCGGCGTCGCCGGTGAAGAGAAAGCTGACGTCCCCGTGAGTCAACTTGAGCACAATCGAGGCGTCGTTGGGATGAGCGGGCAGGCGGGCGGAGGGGTGGACGATTAAAATCTCCGCCCCGCCGAAAGAGTATCTCTGGCCGGCCCGGGCCAGCTTGAATTCGACCTCGGGCAGACTCTTGATCGTCTCCAGGAACCGATGGTAAAGATCGGTGGGATGATCTTTTCCCGGATCGAGAACCGTGCCAACCGGGAAGGCCTTCAGGACCGGGATCAGTCCCCCGTAATGATCGCTGTGGGGATGGGTGGCCACCATCAGGTCGAT
This sequence comes from PVC group bacterium, assembly GCA_003561965.1. Taxonomy (GTDB): domain Bacteria; phylum Auribacterota; class Erginobacteria; order Erginobacterales; family Erginobacteraceae; genus Erginobacter. The sequence goes on along the minus strand of PWXJ01000231.1, from coordinate 5,966 downwards.
CTTCTCCACCCCGGCGTTCCGGAGGTACTCGATCAGGAAGGGATAGGTCCAGATCCTCCCCCCGTCGATCAAGATATTTGTCCCGTCCGGGCACTGGATCAGGGAGCAGTCCCCCTGCCCGACGTCGATGAAATGAACCCGGAGCGGATTCTCCCGTTCGGCCTCCTCTCCGGCCAGGGCCGGGAAGGAAAATACCGCCGGCAGAACCAGCGCCAGGACCAGGAATTTCCAGAAAACACCGTTTATCGAGTTCCGGCTCATACTGTTTAATCATAGCCCGCGGGCGGGGTTATGTCAAGACAACCCCCGGCAGGCCGGGCGGCCGAAAAATACCCCGGGAAGCACCGGGGATCTCCCCCGGCCGGCGGGGCATTGACAGGACTTACTCGAGCGATTATATTATCGGCAGTTGCCGGACAGGGGCCGGGAAACTAACAGTATGAACTCCGGACATTCAGAACAGACCGGGCGGACCGGTCAAGAATCAGCCTTTTCCCTTCTCGAGGTGCTGGCGGTGATCGTCATCCTCGGAATTCTCGCCCTGGCGGCCTATCCCCGGTTGACCTCCACCACCCGATTCACCGCCGAGGTGGCCGCCGATCTGGTATCGGCCGAGATCCGCTCCACCCAGGCCCGGGCCCTCTTCTCGGGCACCCCGAGAACGATCAGTTTTTCCGGCAACACCTACACCGTCGACGGGGAGACCAGGAACCTGCCGGGGGGAGCGGTCGCCACCGGGCAGACCATCGACTTCAACCCCTTCGGGGAACCTGTCGCCGGCGCCGGAGAGCCGATCAGCATCTCCAGCGGAGATGACATTAGAACGGTCACCGTGGCCCCGCTGACCGGGAAAGTAACGATAAATTGAAGGCTGAGAAGAAAAACCCCAACCCCGGGTTCACCCTGATCGAGATCGTGGCCACCCTGGCGGTGGCGGCGATCGTCCTCTCGGCGATCCTGCTCCCCCTGACCACCGGGATCCGGGAACTGGACCGGCCCGCCGCCTGGGTCACGATGGTGTTTCTCGCCCAGGCCGAGATGGAACAGCGGGTGATCGCCCCCGGTTACCACGAGGTAGCCGCCTGGCCGGAAGCGGAGATCGACGGCTACCCCGGTTACACCAGTACCGGCTCGGTGATCCAGACCGCCGACGACGTCAAGGAAGTAACCGTCACCGTGAACCGGGGAGAGGAATCGTTGAGCCTGGTAACCAGGAAAACCGACTGGCGGCGGGATATATGAAGCGTCCGAACGATCAATCGGCAACCAGCGGCGGTCACACCTTACTGGAACTGGTGATCGTCACCGTGCTGATCGCGATTCTGGCCGGGGTCTCTTACTTCGGGATCTTCCGCTCGGTCGAGCTTTACACCTCCACCACCCGGGACCATACGGAGATCATCGGCGAGGCCCAGATCGCCCTGGAAAAGATCTCCCGGGAGATCCGGGAGACCGCCCCGGAGAACATCATCCTGGAGAGCGAATCGATCGCCCTGGTCAAGAGAACCGGCCACGGCACCGAGGGGGACCCCAGCCCGGAAGTCAGCTTCACCCGGGAAGGGTCGACCGTCCGGAGGAGCTCCGCCGCGGGCACCTTCGACCTGCTCGGAAACGTCACCGCCTTCACTCCCTCCCGGGACGAGGCGTCCGGGGTGGTGACCATCGACCTGACCCTGGCCCGGGGGGATAACGTCATCAACCTGAGAACGGCGGCCGCGCCCCGGCAGAAGCTCCCGGAGCCGCCGGAAGACTGACCGGGTTCGAAGTGACCGGATAAATCAGATCGGATGAGACCCCAGCGGAAACATCGGGAAGACGGACTGACCCTGATCGTCCTGGTCTTCATAATCGTGGTGGTCGGGCTGGTCGGCTACTCCCTGGTCACCATCGTCTCCGCCCATCGGCTCTCCGCTGTGGAGCTGTACCAGTCGGCCCGGGCCTTCTACCTCGCCGAAGCCGCCCTGGAGACCGGAAAGCTCACCGTATTCCGGCAGGGCGCCCCGACTTCCGGGACCATCTCCGACCAACCGCTGGGCGACGGCTTCTACGACCTCCATACCCACTACGAGGAAGGCGCGGGGTTCGTCGATTTCACCGCCGTGGGCAAGGTCGGGGACGCCCGACGGGTGATCGCCGAGCGGGTCCACTTCGAAGCCGGGGGCGCGGCTTTTCCCCCGGGGATCGGGCTCTTCGGGCGGACCCTCTTCCAGGTGACCGGGAGCGGCGGGGTCTACTCATTCGACCCGGACCTCCAGGACCCCCCGCCCACCAGTACCGGCCAGATGGGCCCGGGCCATATCACCGGCAGCGAGAAGATCGCGCTCGGAGGTTCGGTCACGGTCAGCGGACAGGTCAACGTCCCCGGGTCGCTCCTCGAGGAGATCCGGGACGGCGACTTCAGCAACCTGCAAGGGGGCTGGTCGGTCCAGGTAGGGACCAGGCTGCCGGAAGGTTCCTCCGGAGAAGAGGGCGATACCCGGGAGTTCGACGGACCCCGGATACCGGCCCAGCTCCAGGGCTGGAGCCAGAACCCCGACAGCTCCTGGGTGGACGGGACCCCGGCCTGGCCCTACGACCCGGGCTACCAGCCCTACCCGACGGGCGACGGCTTCGACCCCCAGTGGGATAAGAACGGCGACGGCGTCACCAGCCCCGCCGACTATGACCATTTCGTCGCCTCCGGCGGCTTCGCCGCCGAACGGGGCGGACCGGCGAACGAGATCCCCTACACCCAGCCCAACGACCCGACAATTATGGTCAGGGACAACGACGGCCAGCTGGTCCCGGCCGAGGAGGGTCCGGGCCGCGATTACCGGATCGACGAAAACCACAACTTCACCGGTACCTGGAAGGAGCTTTATTTCACCGGCAACCAGTACCGTTTCAATGACTTCGAGAGCGGGGGCAGCCAGTCTTACCGCTACACCGCGGAGATGGATTTCTACGTGGAGAATTTCCTCCACCGGGGGAGCAGCTCCGCGGTGATCGGCCCGAACGGACGGGTGAATATGGCGGTCAGGGACAGCATCGCCTTCGTGGGCAACGCCAACTTCAACGTCGGGGGGAGGACCGACCAGTTCCAGGTCTTCACCCCCGGGGAGACGGTCAACATCCAGAGCACCGACGGCAGTTCCGGGGCTTTCTTCGCCCCCAACGCCGATATCGACCTGGGAAGGTCGGGTTTGCTCCACGCCGCAGTCGTCGCCAACAGCATCACCATCGGCGGCAGCCGGATCGTCTGCTACCCCCTGAACTACCGGGGCCCGGGAGAGGATCCCGGCGGCAGCCCCGGAGAGGTTATCCTGGAGAGAGAGGCCTGGCGGGACAGCACGGGGGCGGACCGCACCGATTAGCGACAGCCCCCGGAGGATTATTCCGGCCCGACCCCGGCTAACCCGGTTACCGGGATATCGGAGGAGGAGCCGAAGTAAAGCCTGGTACCCACCCGGGCGGCCCAGAGGCCGGTGGCGGGACGGAAGAGGGCGACGCCGTCCCGCCCGGCGCCGGCGAAATCGGCCGGGATCGGGGTATCGGTGTCTCGGCCGAAATTAACCCGGGTCACCCCCCGCAGAGCCCAGAGGCCGGAGGACGGACGGAAGATCCCCGGAGTCTCGGTCCCGTCACCGGAGAAATCCCCGGTCAGGGGCCGGTCGGTCGATCCTCCGAAGTAGATCCGGGTCACCCCCCGCAGGGCCCAGAGACCGGTGGCGGGACGAAAGATTCCGGGAGTTTCGGTCCCGTCGCCGGAGAAATCCCCGGAGAGGGGAAGGTCGTTGCCGCTGCCGAAATACACCCTGGTCACCCCCCGCAAAGCCCAGAGGCCGGAAGACGGCCGGAAGATGCCGATCCGGGCGCCGTTACCGCCGGAATAATATCCCGGAACCGGTTTATCTCCCGACCCCCCGAAGTAAACCCGGGTCACCCCCCTCACCGCCCAGAGGCCGGACCCGGGACGGAAGATCGCGATATCGGTGGTCCCGTCCCCGGTATAGTCCAGGGGAACCGGGAGATCACCGCGCCCCCCGAAGTTAACCCGGGTCACCCCCCGGATCGCCCAGAGGCCGGAGGACGGACGAAAGATCGCCGGGTCGGAGGTCCCGTCCCCGCTATAGTCCCCCCTAACCCGCCGGACGGCGGGAGGCGACGCGGTCGGAGTGGCCGAAGGCGGCGGGGTGGCGGAAGGCGTGGGCTCCGGGGTGATTGAAACCGTAGGTTGAGGGCTTGGCGTCAGCGTGGGTGTAGGCGTCAGGGTCGGTGGGGGACTTGGCGTCAGCGTGGGCGTAGGCGTCAGGGTCGGCGGGGGGCTCGGAGGAACCGTGGGCGGCGGGGTCGGCGTCATCGTCGGAACCGGGGTTTTATAATCTTCGGGAGTGGGGGAAACTGTGGGGGAAGGAGACGAGGTCGGCGTGACGGTGGGAGAAGGGACCGGAGACGAGGTCGGGGAAGGAGTCGGCGGCAGAGTCGGCGAGGGGGTCGGGGAAGGGGTCGGCGAAGGCGTCCGGAAACCTTCCGGGGTCGGGGTCGGGGTGGGTTCCTCGAAGACCAGGATCCGGTTATTATTGGTATCGGCGACCAGCAACTTGTTCAGGTAGAGAAACACACTGTCCGGCCAGTGCATAGTTCGCGCGGTCGGCGGAGGCGGATACAAGGGGTCGACCAGGTCGGGGTCGGTTTCGTTGATCAGGCGAGACTCCATATCCGCCTGGCCGAGGACCACGTCCGCCGGCGCCCCGTTTTCGGTGGGGAGGGAGTTATAGACCAGGACCCGGTGATTGTCGGAATCGGGTATGAAAAGCCGGGTGCCGTCGAAATAAACGTTTCCGTAGGGGCCGAAGAGGGTATCGGCACCGGGGACGCCGCGATCCCGGTTGGGCTCCCCGGAAAACATATCCCCCTGCCCGATCACCACGTCGGCGGCGGCACCGTCGGAGGTGGGTATGGAGTTGTAGATCAGAACCCGGTGATTTCCGGTGTCGGTGATGAAGAGCTTACCCCCGGCGGCGAAGACCCCGGAAGGCGCGAGGAGGCTGTCGGCGGCGGGCGCCCCGTAGCCGGCGTTGGTCTGCCCGCTCCACAGGTCGATCTGGCCGACCGCGGCATCGGCCGGGGTGTCAATCTCAGTCGGGATGTCATTGAAAATCAGTACCCTGTGGTTGAGCCGGTCGACGATAAAGAGCTTCCCATCGGTGATGGCGATATTCCGGGATTCGTAATGGGTATCCGGTTCCGGAGTTTCCTTGGCCCGATTCGGGAAATAGTCATCGACCAGCGACTGCTGGCCGATGGGCAGATCGGCCTCGGCGTCGTGCTCGCCGGGAACCGTGTTGAATACCAGGGTCCGGTTGTTGTAGCTATCGGCGATCAGAAGTTTGCCGTCAAAAACCTGGACCCCGTCCGGCCAGTGGAGGGTATTGGCCAGGGGGAACCAGGGCGGCTCATCGGGCGGGTACTGGTTCCGGTAGAAGCTGAACATATCCGGCTGACCGACCGCGATATCGGCCGCCGGGTTGTCGGCAACGGGGAAGGAATCGTAGATCAGCACCCGGTTGTTCTGGTAATCGGCGACAAACAATTTCCCCCCGGAAACCTGGACCTGGCCGGGCCAATAGAGGGTGTGGGCTGTGGGGTAGGCCGGATTCTGCCAGTCCTCGACCTGGTTGATCCCGTGAGAAGTCATATCCTCCTGCCCGATCACCAGGGCGGCGGGCTGATTGGTCTGGAAGGGAAAAGCCCCCGGCGGAGAAATAAAATTACCCAAGATAAGAGCCGCCAGCGTCAGAATAATCTGTGGTTTTGCCTTCATCCCAGAGTAAATATATCTCGGAATTCGGCTTCCGTCAAGTAAATAACCGGAACCGGAATCCCCGGCGTGACCGGGCCGCAAACTCGATAAATTATTGACAGCAGGCCGGATGGAGGATATATTATTAAGGGGAATTGAATAATGACAAGTCCTGATCGCCGAT
>PWXJ01000257.1 GCA_003561965.1 PVC group bacterium | reverse complement strand
CGCCAGACCGGCTCCAGGTCGACCATATCCAGGTTGCAGAGGGTGTCGAAGAGTTCGGACTCGTCGAAGACGTAGGCCGTCCCGCCGCTCATCCCGGCCCCGAAGTTGTTGCCCGCCTTGCCCAGCACCACCACGGTGCCGCCGGTCATATACTCGCAGCCGTGGTCGCCGATCCCGTCGACCACCGCGGTCGCCCCGGAGTTGCGGACCGCGAAACGCTCCCCGGCGGTCCCGTCGAGGTAGACCTCGCCCCCGGTCGCCCCGTAGAGCAGGGTGTTGCCGGCGATCACGTTCTCGTGGGGGTAGAAAGTCGACCCCTCCGGCGGGGTGACGATGATCCGCCCCCCGGCCATCCCCTTGCCCAGGTAGTCGTTGGCCTCCCCGGACAGCCGGAGAGTCACCCCGGGGGCGAGAAAGGCCCCGAAACTCTGACCGGCCGAACCGGCCAGGTTGATCCGAATAGTTTCGCCGGGAAGCCCCCCCGGCCCGAACCGCCGGACGATCTCCCCGCTCAGCCGGGTGCCGACCGCCCGGTGGACGTTCTTCACCGGCAACCCGATCTCCACCGCCTCGCCCCGCTCCAGGGCGGGGCGGGCCCGCTCGATCAATTCCCGGTCGAAGAGATAACCGCCGGCCGGGGCCGGGCGGACGAACCTCCGGGGGGTCCCGTTGGCCTCGGGGAGGGAGAGCAGGGGCGAGAGATCGACCCCCCGGCTCTTGGGGTGGTCCGGGTCCGGGCGGAACCGCAGCCGGTCGACCCGGCCGATCATCTCCTCCATCGTCCGGAAGCCCAGGGAGGCCATCAGCTCCCGGACCGACCGGGCGAGAAACTTAAAGAAGTTCTCCAGGTCTTCCGGCCGGCCCCGGAACCGCTGCCTCAGCCCGGGGTCCTGGGTGGCGATCCCCATCGGGCAGGTGTTGAGGTGGCACTTCCGGACCAGGGCGCAGCCGAGGGCGACCAGGACCGCGGTCCCGAAGCAGAACTCCTCGGCCCCGAGCAGGGCGGCGATCACCACGTCGCGCCCGGTCCGCAGCTGGCCGTCGGTCTGGACCCGAATCCGGTCCCGGAGCCGGTTATAGACCAGGGCCTGCTGGGTCTCGGCCAGCCCCAGCTCCCAGGGAAGCCCGGCATAGCGGATCGAGGTCAGGGGCGAGGAGCCGGTCCCCCCGGCGTAGCCGGCCACGATCACCTTGTCGGCCCCGGCCTTGGCCACCCCGGCGGCCACCGTCCCGACCCCGGCCTCGGAGACCAGCTTGACCGAGACCAGGGCCTGAGGGTTGACCGCCTTGAGGTCGAAGATCAGCTGGGAGAGGTCCTCGATCGAGTAGATGTCGTGGTGGGGCGGGGGCGAGATCAGGGTCACCCCGGGGGTGGTATGGCGGACCCGGGCGATCTCGGCGGTCACCTTGTGGCCGGGGAGCTGCCCCCCCTCCCCCGGCTTCGCCCCCTGGGCGATCTTGATCTGGATCTCCCGGGCGGAGAGGAGGTACTCGGGGTCGACCCCGAACCGGCCGCTGGCCACCTGCCGGACCCGGGACTTCCGTTCCTCCCCCCGCTCCGGGTCCTCGCCCCCCTCCCCGGAGTTGGAGGCCGCCCCCAGCCGGTTCATCGCCTCAGCGATGGTCTCGTGGGCCTCCCGGCTCAAGGACCCGAAGGACATCGCCGCGGAGTAGAACCGCTGGAGAATCTCCTCCTCCGGCTCCACCTCCGCCGGCGGCACCGGCTCGCCCCCGGTGAATTCGAGCAGCGAACGCAGCGTGACCCGCCCGGCCGCCTGCCGGTCGACCCCGGCGGCGTACTCCCGGAAGGCAGCGTAATCCCCGGTCCGCGCCGCCCGCTGGAGGCCGGCCACCGCCTCCGGGGTCCAGAGATGGCTTTCCCCCGGCCGCCGGTAGCGGTAGCTGGAACCGGCTTCCGGCAGCTGGTCCGGCCCCCCGGTCTCCGGGAAGGCCCGGCGGTGCCGGGCCAGGGTCTCGGCGGCGATCTCGGCCGGCCCCGCCCCCCCGATCCGGGAGTCGGTGCCGGAAAAGTACCTGTCGACCAGCTCCCGGCTCAGACCGACCGCCTCGAAGATCTGGGCCCCGCAGTAGCTCCGGATGGTCGAGATCCCCATCCGGCTGAAGGTCTTGAGCAGCCCCTTCTTGACCGCGGTGATGTAGTTGTCCATCGCCTCCTCCGGGGTCCGCCGCTTCTCCAGGAGGTTGTTCTCGGCCAGGTCCCGGACGGCGGAGAAGGCGAGGTAGGGACAGACGGCGTTGACCCCGTAGCCGATCAACAGGGAGAAATGCATCACCTCCCTCGCCTCCCCGGTCTCGACTATGATCCCGGCCCGGTATCTCAGGCCCTTCCGGATCAGGTGGTGGTGGAGGCCGGCGGCGGCCAGCAGCGCCGGGATCGCCGCCCGTTCCCGGCAGACCCCCCGGTCGCTGAGGATCAGCACCGTGGCCCCGGAGGCAATCGCCGCCTCCGCGGCGGCGAAGACCCGCTCCAGCTCCGTGGCCAGGCTCGTCTCCGGGGCGCCGTCGGCCGGAAAGAGGGTCTCGATCCCGGCCGGTTTCAGCGCCGGGTCGCCGGAGCGGCGGATCCGTTCCAGGTCCTCCCCGGTCAGGACCGGGTGGGGGATCTTCAGCCGCCGGCAGTGGCCGGGCGTCTCCTCCAGGAGGTTCCCTTCCCGGCCCAGCCAGTTCATCAGCGACATCACCAGCTCCTCCCGCAGGGGGTCGATCGCCGGGTTGGTCACCTGGGCGAAGAGCTGTTTGAAGTAGTTGTAGAGGAGCTGGGGCCGGGGGGAGAAGACGGCCGGGGCGGTGTCGTGCCCCATCGAGCCGATCGCCTCCTGCCCCCGGGCGGCCATCGGGCCCAGCACCAGCTGGAAGTCCTCGTCGGTGTAGCCGAAGTTGTGAAAGAGCCGGGACAGCTCCGGCGGTTTCGCCGCCGGGGACGGGGCGGGGGAGAGAAAGCCCCGCAGCTCGACCCGGTTCTCCCTCAGCCAGCGGCGGTAGGGACGGCGCCGGGAGACCCGGGCCTTGATCTCGTTGTCCGGGATCACCCGTCCCGCCTCGAGGTCGACCAGGAACATCTTCCCCGGCTGGAGCCGGCCGCGCTGGAGGATCGCCCCGGGATCGATCGGCAGGACCCCGGTCTCCGAGGCCAGGACCACCAGCCCGTCCCGGGTGACGGTGTAACGGGCGGGCCGCAGACCGTTGCGGTCCAGGGTCGCCCCCAGGTAGCGGCCGTCGCAGAAGACGACCGCCGCCGGACCGTCCCAGGGCTCCATCACCGCCGAGTGGTACTCGTAAAAGGCCCGCTTGTCCTCGCTCATCCGGTACCGCTCCCCCCAGGCTTCCGGGATCATCATCATCAGGGCGTGGGGGAGGGAGCGGCCGGAGAGGCGGAGCAGCTCGAGGACGTTGTCGAAGACCGCCGAGTCGCTCCCCCCGGGGGTGATCGCCGGCAGGATCTTCGCCAGGTCGGGGCCGAAGAGAGAGGAAGCCAGTTCGGGTTCCCGGGCCCGCATCCGGTTGCTGTTTCCCCGGAGGGTGTTGATCTCGCCGTTGTGGGCGGCGTAGCGGAAGGGCTGGGCCAGCTTCCAGGTCGGCAGGGTATTGGTGGAGTAGCGCTGGTGGATGACGGCGAAGGCCGAAGCGAAGAGCGGGTCCTCGAGGTCGGGATAGAAGGAGGCGATCTGGGAAGCCGTGAACATCCCCTTGTAAACCACCGTCCGGGGGGAGAGGCTGCAGATGTAGAAGTCCCTCGCCCCCCGCCCTCCGGCGGCGGCGCTCTCCTTCTCCGCCCGGCGGCGGACGACATAGAGCTTCCGGTCGAAGTCTTCCGCCGCCGGGGACGGGGAGGCGAGGGCAACCTGGAAGATCTCCGGCCGGGTGGCGGCGGCCAGCTCGCCCAGGCATTCCGGCCGGACCGGGACCCGTCGCCAGCCCAGGAGTTCCAGCCCCTCCCCGGCGGCAATTTCCTGAAAATTCCTCCGGAGCCGCTCCCCCTCCTCCGCCGGGGGGCTGAAGATCATCCCGATCGCGTAATCCCCGAAAGGGGGCAGATCGACCCCGAGGGACTCGAACTCCCGGCGGAAGAAGGCGTCGGGGAGGGCGGTCATTATCCCCGCCCCGTCGCCGGTATTCTCGTCCCCCCCGACCGCACCCCGGTGCTCGAGGTTGACCAGAACGGTCAGAGAGTCCCGGACCAGGGAGTGGCGGAGCTTACCCGAGAGGTCGGCGACGAAACCGACCCCGCAACTGTCCTGCTCCCGGAGGGGGTCGTAGAGGCCGGGAGGATTCATAAGGGAATCGCTGCCCGCCTCCGCCCTGGCGGAGGCGGGCAGCAACCGGTTGGGGTCGTTCAACGTTGATTAGAGAATCGGGAGATACTTTCTCAGTTCGTAGCCGGTGACTTGGACCCGGTAGTTGTCCCACTCGATCTCCTTGTTTCGGACGAACTTCTCGAACATATGCTCCCCCATCACCTCCCGGACCAGCTCGCTCTCGCTGACCGCCCGGGTGGCGGCGTAGAGGTTCCCGGGGAGCTGGGTCACCCCCAGCCTAGACTTCTTCTCATCCGACATCCGGAAGATGTTATCCTCGATCGGGGGGGGGAGTTCGTAGTTTCTCTCCATCCCGGCCAGGCCGGCCGCCAGGAGGACGGCGAAGGCCAGGTAGGGGTTGCAGGCGGGGTCGGGGGCCCGGAACTCGAACCGGGTCGCCATCTCCTGCCCGGTCCGGTAGAGGGGGACCCGGATCATCGTCGAACGGTTGCGGCGGGCCCAGGAGTTATAGACCGGGGCCTCGTAACCGGGAACCAGTCTCTTGTAGGAGTTGACCCACTGGTTGGTGACGGCGATGATCTCCGGGGCGTGTTTCATAATCCCGGCGATATAGGCCTTGGCGGCGGGGGAGAGGTTGTACTCGTCGTCGGCGTCGAAGAAGGCGTTGCGCTCGCCGGCGAAGAGCGACTGGTGGACGTGCATCCCGCTGCCGTTCTCGGACATCAGCGGCTTGGGCATAAAGGTGGCGTGGACCCCGTGGCGGCGGGCGATCTCCTTGGTCACGAACCGCAGCGTCATCACGTCGTCGGCCATCGCCAGGGCCTCGTTGTAGCGGAGGTCGATCTCGTGCTGGCTCCGGGCGACCTCGTGGTGGGTGCACTCGGTAGTCATCCCCATCGCCTCCAGGGCCTGGGCGGTCTTCCTTCTCAGGTCGGTCCCCAGGTCGGGCGGGGTGAGGTCGAAGTAACCGCTCTGGTCGATGCACTCCACGCCCTGGTCGTCCTTGAAATAGAAATACTCCATCTCCGGACCGACCAGGAACCTGTAGCCGAGATCCCCGGCCTTCTTCAGGGTCTTCTTCAGGACGTAACGGGGGTCGCCCGGGTAGGGGTTGCCGTAAGGGTCCTGGATGTCGCAGATCAGCCGGGCCACCGGGCCCTCCAGCGGGGTCCAGGGGAGGATCCGGAAGGTCTCCGGATCGGGCACCGCCATCACGTCGCTCTCCTCGACCCGGGCGAACCCCTCGATCGAGGAGCCGTCGAAACCGACCCCGGCCTCCAGGGCCCCTTCCAGCTCGGTGTTGGAGATCTCCATACTCTTCAGCCGCCCGAGGATATCGGTGAACCAGAGCTGGATGTGGCGGATCTTCTTCTCCCGCACCCGGTCGAGTATTTTCTTGATGTCGGCCATCTTCTTTCTCCTTCCCGGCCGGAGCCGGATTCGGCTGTTTGATCTTTTCAAAAATGCCCTCTTCCGGTTAGGCAATATATCACATCGCGCCCCGGAAGGGTCTGGAACAAGCGGAAAAAATAGCAGAGCGGGAAAGACGAAGCAAACAAAAACCCGGAATGCCCGGCGGTTTCCGGATGCGGCCGCGGGGTGAGCCCCCCGGCTCCGGGTTTCCCAATTACCGGGCAGTCTCTCAGGAATGGATCAGCCTGACCAGCTTCCCGTTGATGAAGTTCAGGATCACCTTGCCCTCTTCGAACTGGCCGATCGGGGTCCGGTAGGACCAGGTCTCCTCCCGGGCTTGCTCGCTGATCGATACGGTCTCCCGCAGCGGGTCGCCCCAGGACGCCCGGACGTCCTCGGCGGTCATCCCCTCGACGACCTTCCCCTCGAGGATGGCGGCGGCGATCTCCGGCGCCAGGTCGGGGTTGGCGTCGACGTAATTCTGCCTCCGCTGGGCGGCCGTGACGCAACCGGCCAGGACGGCCAGCGCCGCCAGCAGGGAAACCAGGCGTATAGTTCTCATAATCATCATCCCCCGTTTTGCCATATCATAACCGATCTCCAACCCCGGGCAAGCGATTTCTCTCCCCGGGAGCGGGGATTTTCCCGCCCCCGGCCGGCGGAATCGGCTTGACTCTTTGGCCCGGGATGTTAGCATCTTTCGCTGAACCTTTAAACAATGCCGATCGGATCGGCAAGTCCCGGGAGACAAAAAGAATGGAAACACAAATCAGCGGTGTGGCCGAACAGCTGACGGTCTTCCTGGCCGAGTACGGCCTGAGACTGCTCGGCGCGGTGGCGATCCTGCTCGCCGGGAAGATCGTCGCCGGCGTCCTGCGCAAACTTGTCACCCGTCTCCTGACCCGGCTCAAGACCGACCCGGCCATCGTCTCCTTCACCGGGACCCTGGTTTACGTCCTGATCCTGATCTTCACCGTGGTGGCGACCCTCTCCAACCTCGGTGTGGAGATGACCTCCTTCATCGCCCTGATCGGTGCCGCCGGCCTGGCGGTCGGCTTCGCCCTCCAGGGGACCCTCTCCAACTTCGCCGCCGGGGTCCTGATCCTGATCTTCCGACCCTTCCGGGTCAACGATTGGATCTCGGCCGCCGGGGTCCTGGGCCGCGTCGCGGAAATCCAGATCTTCGAGACCGTCCTGATCACCGGCGACAACATCCGGATCACCGTCCCCAACGGCAAGGTTTACGGCGACGTGATCCAGAACATCACCACCCTGGGGACCCGCCGCTGCGAGGTCGCGGTCGGGATCAGCTACTCTTCCTCGATCAAGAAAGCTCACGAGATCCTGACGGACCTCTGCCGGAAGGACGAGAGGGTCCTCGAAGACCCCGCCCCCCAGGTGGTGGTCTCAGGACTGGGCGATTCCTCGGTCGACTTCCTGGTCCGGCCCTGGGTGAAGTCGGCCGACTTCTGGCCGGTCAAGTTCGACCTGACCCGGAAGATCAAGGAGACCTTCGACGAGGAAGGAATCGAGATCCCCTTCCCGCAGCGGGTGGTTCATATGAACCCCTCGGCGAAAAATACCGATACCGGAAAGGCCTGAAGTCATTGCGAGGAACGCAGTAACGAAGCAATCTAAAAATTGGAGACAATACGATGAAAAGAAACGCCGCTTATCTACTGGCAACCGCCGCCGGGCTGCTCCTGCTCTTTCCCGGAGCGCTTCGGGCGGATGACGATCTGGCCGCCCAGGTTGCCGATACGATCCAGGTCACCGGGGAGGCGGAACGGCCGGGGGTCGCCTTGCTCCCCGGCTGGCTGATCGACCTCTCCGCCGGCTACTCGATGAACCGGGGGAACTCCGACACCCAGAACCTCCTGGCCCGGGCCGCCGCGGTCAAGCAGTTCGAGGAGATCTGGAGACTGACCGGCAAGGGAGAATACGCCTGGGGAAAGACCAAGGACCAGGACACCGGGGAGTACGAGCAGACCGCCGACCGGGGCCTGCTCTCCGGACAGGCCGACCTCTTCCTGATCGAGAACGGCTTCCTCTACGGCCGATCGGAGGCCTCCTACGACAGGATCAAGGACCTCGACCGGCGGCTGGACAGCGGCCTCGGTATCGGCTACAACATCTGGCGGCGGGGAGACAACTCCGCCTCGCTCGAGGCCGGCACCTCCTACATCGACAGCAAGTTCGATGACGGGACGACCGACCACGGTCTCTTCCTCCGGCTGGCCCAGAACGGGACCCTGAAGATCAACGAACGGGTCACCTTCCTCGAATCAATCGAGTACAAGCCCAAGTTCGAGGATTTCCAGGACTACCTCCTGACCGCCGAGGCCGCCCTCCGGGTCAGCCTGGCGGGGAACCTCTACTTCCAGCTCACGGTAACCAACCGCTATGAAAACAACGTCCCGGAAGGGACCGAGCGCAACGATCTCTCGATGATCGGCTCACTGGGCCTCTCGATCTGAACCAGTTGTCCGGAGGCATTGTAGCCGCAGGCTTCAGCCTGCGTATTTATGGGGAACAATATCATATGAAATTCCAGGAACTGGAAACCGAACTCAGCGAAAAGATTGAACGGACCCGCGAAGTCACCAGTTTCCGCTTCGACGACCGGGACGGGGTCTCCTTCCGCCCCGGCCAGTTCTTCCAGCTCTTCCTGGACTGGCAGGAGGAGGAACTCGCCCACTGGTTCTCCTTCTCCAACTCCCCGACCGAGAAGGGCTACTTCGAGTTCACCAAGAAGATGTCGGGGAGCGAGTACTCCGACGCCCTCCGGGCCCTGAAACCCGGGGACCGGGTCCGGGTGAAGTATCCGATGGGGAAATTTATCTACGAGGGCGAGCCGACCCGAGCTGCTTTCCTCTCCGGGGGGATCGGGATCACCCCGATCCGCTCGATCTGCCGCTGGCTGACCGACACCGGCTCGGAGGCCGACGCCCGGGTCCTCTACTCCGCCCGGACCCCCGGCGACTTCGTCTTCCTCGACGACTTTGAAGAGATGATGGAACGGAACCCCAACCTCTCCCTGGTCCTGACCCTGACCGACCAGGACCCTCCCGAGGAAATGGACTGCCGGACCGGCCGGATCTGTTCGGAGATGGTCCGGGAGGAGATCCCCGACTACCGCGACCGGACCTTCTTCGTCTGCGGCCCCCCCGGGATGGTCGCGGGTATGGTGGGGATGCTCAAGGAAGAACTCCACCTCCCCCCCGCCCAAATAATCTCCGAGGACTTCAAGGGCTACTAACCCGGTAGCACAGGCGGCCCGGTAGCACAGGCGGCTCGCCTGTGCAGCCGCCCCCTGAGAGTAGCACAGGCGGCTCGCCTGTGCAGTTCCCCCGTAAAAGTAGCACAGGCGGCTCGCCTGTGCAGACTGGTGGCCCAGGCAACCTGCCCGTGCAGCCCCCCGGCAATCCTATACTGCAACCGGGGTCAGGGCAAATATGCGGGCGTGCCGGGACGCGGCTTTGAGGTCACCGCGACGCAGAGCGTCACGTACATCATCGATCTTGTACGCGTCATCAAGCGACAGATACGGAGACCAGCTTGACCCCGTTTCGATCAGCTTGACGTCAACCTCCGCCACGTACTTCCCCTCGTGAATCAGTTTCCTGTGGCTTCTCGTTGTCATTTCCTTCTCCTGAAATCATCAGTCCATCTTGACGGATCCGGCCGGTAAGCTGTCACCAATACGGCCGGGCCGTCTTCGCCTTTGGGTATGCCCCAAACTGCGTGAATCGGACGTCCGGACCTATCGCTTTGCAACGTCAGCACACACGCTCCTTTCGGATATTCAGGATAGTCTTCCAGCGATACCGCTTCTGGCAGCGACACGATAATGTCTCTGGCAAAAATACCGTCTTCCGCCAGCTCATCGTATCCGTGATCGGATATTCGCACGTTGCCCTGTGAAACAAGGGCCTGAACTCGCGCCAGGGCGTCACTCATACAGGTATATTACTCATTTCTCGGTTAAAATGCAATCCTGGGGACGTTGTTGTCACGGAGAACGAGCCGATCAAGCGCCGTCACCTCGCCGGCATCGCGGAGCCTCCCCTTCAGTCTAAGACTTTCCACATCAGGTATATCTCCAGGTCGCGGTCCGGAAAGGGTTGCCTCCCGTCGACGACGATAGAGCGAGTGGAAACGCTCTGCCGGCATTCGAAGCCGAACTTCTCGTGCAGCCTCCGGGAAGCGACGCTGGTGCATTCCGACAACGCGTGCCGGAAACCGCGGCTCCCGGCAGCCTGAAGAGCGGTCCCCAGCAGGCGCCCCGCGATACCCCGGCCTTCGTACCCCGGCGCGACTCCGACGCCGGCGATATGGAGGCACTTCCCGGCCCCCGGCGCGAGCCGGTCCTTCACCGGACGGCGGATCTCATCCAGCAAGGCCCCGACCGCCGCGACCATCTCCGCCTCCCGGCCGGCCAGGTCCTCCGGCAACCGGGGAGCGCCCGCGGCGGTCGGGTCGTCACAGACGATAAACCCGACGCCCCGGCCGCCTTCGGCGGAGTCCCGGGCGATCCAGCAGAGCCCCTGGGAAAGCACGTCGTTCTTCGAACTCGCGTACAAGGCCCCCGCGATGGAGATTATCCGTTCCCGGCTCAAGCCGAGAAGCGTGGTCAGCGGTTCACGGTCGAAAAAGAGATCGACGTACAGACTCAGCAAGGCGTCGAATTCGTCGCTCCGGGCTTGATCGATCGAGATGGAAACGGTGTCCTGGTCCATATTGTCCTGTCCTCCGCGGAGTTGGGAGCCGTTGGCGGCGCTGTTGTTTGATGAAATGTCCGGTCTTCCCGGAAGGAGCCGAGCGGCCGGACCGGCCCCCGAAACCGAACACGGGCTTCAGGCGCGGCTGGGAGTCAGATTATCTCAAGTCCGATATGCTTGGCCATCAGGTCGAAATCGGAGTCGGAGTGGATGAGTCGCAGCCCGTGCTCCGCGCAGAATGTGCCGATCAGGACGTCGATTGTCTTCCTGACGGTCACCCCTCTGGACCTGAGTAACCGGTAATTGGCTG
>PWXJ01000051.1 GCA_003561965.1 PVC group bacterium | reverse complement strand
TCCCCTCCTCGATCAGGGTCTCCTCGCTGATCGGTTCCGGCGGGGCCACCTCTTCCCGGACCGCCGGCCGGGGGGCTTCCGGGTCCGGTCCCGGCCCGGGTGAGGTATGGCAACCCCCGATAAAGCTCCAGATCAGCACCGTGACCAGGGAGCCCAGCGCCCCGTAAAAAATCATCTTCGGCTTGCTCATTTCTCTACCTCCCTCCCCCTTGAGGGTTGCAATGAATTATTTTTCCGTCGGTGTTTCCCCGTCCCGGGGGGTTTCCGCCCGGAGACCGCTTCCCGGTCCTGGCCGGCCGGCGGATTCTTTCCCGGTCTCCGCCCCGACCAGCTCCGAAAACAGTTTCCTGAACGAATCCCCCCGGGCCCGGTAATCCTCGAACATATCGAAACTGGCGCAGCCGGGGGAGAGGAGGACCGCCTCGCCCGGTTCGGCCCCCCGGAAAGCCCTCCAGACCGCTTCCCGGAGGGTTTCGGCGTACCGGAAGGAGACCCGGCCCTTAAGCACCCGGCCCAGTTCCTCCCGGCTCTCCCCGATCAGGATCGCCCGTTTCACCGGTCCCGGGAGAAAGGGCCGCAAATATGAGAAATCCAGTCCCTTGTTCCGCCCCCCGGCCAGCCAGGTGACCGGCCGGTCAAAGGCCTGGAGGGCCGAGGCCGCCGCCGCCGGGTTGGTGGCCTTGGAATCGTTGTAAAACCCGACCCCCTCCGCCTCCCCGAGGTATTCCATCCGGTGGGGGAGGCCGGGAAAGGACTTCAGGACGGCGGCGACCGCCCCGCCCGCCACCCCTTCCGCCCGGGCGGCGGCGGCGGCGGCCAGGGCGGCGGCCCGGTAGGACGGAGTGGAGACGGCGATCTCCCTTTCCGGGATGATCACCTCTTCCCCGCCCGGGAAGCCGGAGACCAGGTTGCCCCGCCGGAAACCGACCTCGCCCCCCTCCCCCCAGGTGATCTTCCTGACCCCGGGGGGAACGGCCGGGGAGAGGAAATCCTCCATCTCCGCGGGGATCACCGCGCTGTCCCCCCTCCCCTGGCGGGCGAAGATCTTCAGCTTGGCCGCCCCGTACTCCCCGACCGAGGGATAGCGGTCGAGGTGGTCGGGGGCCAGGTTGAGAAATACCGCCGTCCCCGGCCGGAAATCAACGACGTTATCCAGCTGAAAGGAGCTGATCTCCGCCACCACTACCGGGGTATCGCCGGCCTCCAGGGCGACCCGGGAGAGGGGATAGCCGATATTTCCCCCGGCGGCGGCCGGCCGGCCGGACCGGCGGAAGATCTCGACCAGGAGGCTGACGGTGGTGGTCTTCCCGTTGGTCCCGGTGACGGCGACCAGCCGGCCGCGGAGAAACCGGGAGGCCAGCTCGACTTCCGAGATCACCGGGGTTTCTGCCTCCCGGGCCCGGAGGAGCAGCGGGTGGACGGGGGGGATCCCCGGGCTGACCACCACCGTCCCGTACCCCTCCCAGCCTTCCGCCGCCTTGGGCCCGAGGAAAACCGCCCCGCCCCGGGCCCGGAGACGGTCGGCCCGGTTCTTCCTCTCGCCCCCCGCCCGGTCGTCGAAGACGGCGACCTCCTCCCCCCGCCGGAGGAGCAGTTCGGCGGCCGCCTCTCCGCTCAACCCGAGGCCGATGATGGCGAACCCGGCGTCTTTCATCGCATCTTCAGGGCCCCGAGCCCGATCAGGGCGGAGATCACCGCGCAGATCCAGAACCGGACGGTGATCTTGGTCTCGGGGATGTTGAGCATCTGGAAGTGATGGTGGAGCGGGGCCATCCGGAATATCCGCTTCCCCCGGAGCCGGAAGGAGGCGACCTGGAGGATCACCGAGACCGCCTCGATGACAAAGACCCCGCCGATCAGCAGGAGGAAGAGCTCCTTCTTCAGCAGAACCGCCGCCGTCCCGATCGCCCCACCGCAGGCCAGGGCCCCGGTGTCTCCCATAAAAACCTCGGCCGGGTAGGCGTTGAACCAGAGGAACCCGAACCCGGCCCCGCCGAGGGCGGCGCAGAAGATCGTCAGTTCGGCCGCCCCCGGGATGTAGAGCACCTGGAGATACCCGGCGAACTCGATATGGCCGATCAGGTAGGCGAGGCCGGCGAAGGCCAGGGCGGCGATCGCCAGGCAGCCGGCGGCCAGGCCGTCGAGCCCGTCGGTCAGGTTGACCGCGTTGGTCGAACCGACCAGGACCAGGATCACCAGCGGGATCGAGAGGAGGCCGATATTTTCCAGGACGGCGTGCTTGTAGAACGGGACCCAGAGATGCCCGGCATAGCCGGAGGTCTCGGGGTGGTGGATCAGGAAGAGGCCGAGGGCCAGGCCCAGGGTCAACTGGCCGGCCAGCTTCACCCGGCCCGGCAGTCCCCGCCGTCCGACCCCCTTGAGCTTGATCCAGTCGTCGACGAACCCGATCGCCCCCAGCCAGAGGGAGGAGAGGACGATCACCAGCACCTGGGGCGTCTCCAGCCGGGCCCAGAGGACGGTGGAGATCATCACCGCCAGAAGGATGATCAGCCCGCCCATCGTCGGGGTGCCCTCCTTGGCCCGGTGGTGGCGGTAGAGGTCCTCGTAGTGTTTCCCGTTGCGGATCTTCTCCCCCACCTTCATCTCCCTGAGCTTGGCGATCAGCGGGCGGCCGAAGACCACCGCGATCAGGAAGGCGGTCAGGGCGCCCCCGGCCGCCCGGAAGGTGATGTAGCGGAAGATGTTGAACCCGAACCAGAGGTCGCGGAGCGGGAAGAATATGTGATAGAGCATAGCTTAATTCCCCGGGAGTTTCTGAATTCTG